>CAZBOX010000134.1:0-15218 GCA_964493595.1 uncultured Candidatus Obscuribacterales bacterium
TATTCACTTCTAAAACCGCATTACCTGAGCCTTATTGCCCTTTCTCAAGCCGAGGGCGGGGGTTCTTTTCGATCGAGGAATTTTTGCAGAATAATCGCTGCCGATTGCATGTCGTCCAGCCCTTTATTCTTGCCGGGTTTGATTCCTTGAACCGTTAAAGTTCTGATTGCCGAAATAGTACTCAGCCTTTCGTCTTCATAGACAATAGGCAAGCCCGTCGCCTGAGCCAGTTTACGACCGAAGGTGCGAATCCTCTCGACATGATCTGCATCCGAAGCGTCCATATTTTGCGGAAAGCCGAGGACGATCTCCACGGCGGCGTGACGTTCGGCTATTTGCTTTACGGCCTCCAAGTCTTGCGCCATATTGACGCGCTTTATCGCTTCGATACCGGCGGCGGTAGTGCCGAGCGGATCAGAAATAGCGACGCCAATTCTGGCATCACCAATGTCAAGACCGATAATTCGAGGTTTGTGGCTCATTGTCACCATATTACTTGACCTGAGCCGGCGAAGGAATGAAGAAGCGTCTAACCAGAGATGATGGCGTAGCGATGTCTCGACTCAGGTAGAATATGCCGTCATGAAAATCTATTTGATGAGACATGCCACTGCTGTCGAGCGCCTGGGCGGAGCAATCCTGAATGATTCGCAGCGCCCGCTTACGGACGATGGCAAGGCCGAAGCCAGAATGATGGCCAATGCCTTGAAAAGGTTGAACGCCAAACCGACTTTAGTTGTAAGCAGTCCGCTGACACGTGCCCGTCAGACTGCAGAGATAATTCACGAGGTTCTCGGCACCGAAGCCGAGCTAAAAGTGGCTGACGGTTTGGCGCCTGGTGGAACTTCCAGCGAAGTGTTCAAGAACCTGAAAAAGTTTCCTCCCTTCGAGGATATTTTCATGGTCGGTCACGAGCCTGACATCGGTAGATTGGCTGCAGACTTGATGCTTGCGGGACCGGAAGTAATGATTCCTTTCAAAAAGGCTGCCGTCATTCGTGTAGACGTTCAGGACTTGCCGCCCACCTGGCCTGGCGCACTCAAGTGGTTCTTAACGCCAAAGGTCGCCAATTTGATTGGCGCAAAATAGAGCTTACTCGTAGCGCTTACCGTTGAAATCGATATATCCACCCCTGTGATTAGGCGTATCAGTGTGATGCGTCCAGTGGATCAAGCCGCCCTTGGCATTCCAGATAAACTCGCCGCTGACTGTCACCATATCGCCGGCTTGCAGAGGAACGTAGGGAGCCATCTTTGTATTGTGCGCCACCAGAATTGTCGTGCCGTTTGAAAGCAAGAGCAAGAACTTTTCGTGCGGCAGACCGCGGTCGTCGTACCTGAGCATTTTTTTGACTGGTGCGGTTACCGTCACAGGCACTTTTACCAGCTGCAATTCTTGCGCGCGAATTGCTTCGGCATCGCCGGCGACTGCCTGGGCAGGCGCATTTGCTGGCTGAGTTTGCGCCTGGGCAACAGGACTTCCAGCTTGAGCACAGCCGGACATAGCCAGGCAGCTAAAAAACAGCAGTATGAAAAGCGGATAGAAGCGGCGCATCTTGAGAGAAAACGCTCTAAATGTAGAATTTTGCTTCAAACTGTATGCACCTCATGTATGTTCGGAATTGCTTGTATATTGCCTATCTAGCGGGCATATTGCCGTTTGCGATAAGTGCCTTCCAGCGTGAAATGGCGGTCCTGTGGTATATAGTGAGCAGCAAAGATAATAATCTCACGCTTAAAACCCAGTGTAATTGGTGTTTCTCGCTACGGAACTAATATAACCGTTCAAGAGTCGCAAATAATTACTCTCGAGGGGGGTGTCGGAAACCAGAATGTTGTCTTCCATTTACCTGACAGGCGGAACAATCGAGCATACCGAACTGGTTAATCAGGGTGCGGAATTCGATTGGCGCTCAATAGCCATGAACAAGCTAAGGAAGTACGGTCTAAAGGTCGTGAATCCGCTCGAATTCGCTTACTCTGACCTGGCGGCATTGGAACAGCTGGAAGGCGTTGAGCTATTCAACGATACGACAGAATTGAAAGTGAAGCGCGCTCTGGATCTTATCGACCAGTGCGATGCCCTTCTGGCCAACCTGCATCGTCCGAGTTACGCAGCGGCGATGGAGATTTTCTATGCCCATCGAACCGGCAAAATGGTCACAGTTGTCGGCAATTCACCTTTCAGTCCATGGGTGCTTTCCCACTCTCAGGCACGTTTCGGCGATATCGACCTGGCAATCAACTATCTTCTGGAAGAGCAGCCTCACGCCTCGCCTCTTCTCTGGGCATTGAATTACGAAAGCAATATTGCTGAGCGCTACGAGCAATTTCCCAGCGCCGGAGAACCTGACTATCAGTTTGTCGGAGGGGATTTACCCGTCCTTGTAATGGCTCCGCACGCCACCGCATATTGGCGAGAAGGAGAGTTTCAAGAACCTGATTCTTACACCGGAAGCCTGGCTACCCTCTTGCATCGAACCAGCGGCTGCCACTCGCTGACGACTAATTACTGCTGTGCCGCAGACCCCTGCTACTATCTGGAAACGCCCTTCAGAAGGGCTTTAGCCGATATAGTCAAAACAGGACAAGTAGGTCTTGTGGTTATGCTGGTTGGTGCATCATGGCATCAAGCGCCAGGCTTGCAACTTTTCACCGCCGGGCCCAGTCAGTCGGTAAACGATGACTATATGAACAGGCTGCGTCTTTCTCTTTCGGCACTGGAGCCCGTAGCAACTGATTCTTTCGACCACTTGCATCGACCCATCGTCGATTTCATTACCGAAGAATTAGCGGTTCCACTGGTCGTCGTAAAAATGCATAAGCGCTACCGCATGCCCCGTCTTCAGCCTGAAGGTTTCCGGCGAATCGCCGAGTTGCTTGATGAATTCATCAGCGAAGCCGGCAACGAATTGTTGAGAGACCGCAGTTAGAAGAAGGGACAACGGAGACAAAGTCAGCTGATGTCAGAGGAAATCGTTGTTTTTGTCACCTGTCCGGCACAGGCATCTCAAGACTATGCAACCCAACTGGTTGAAAGCAATTTAGCGGCCTGTGTCAACATTTTGCCTGCCATCAAATCAGTCTACAGGTGGGAAGGCAAGCTGACGGTCGACGATGGCGAAGCACTTCTCATCATCAAATCGAACCTGGCTGTCTGGGCTGATCTAGAATCAAAGATACGGGCGATTCATTCGTATGAAGTGCCTGAGATAATTTGTGTTCCAATAGTAGAAGGTCACGAGCCGTACCTCAAATGGCTCAATCGGTCGGTTTTAGTACAAGCGCAAGACGGAAGGCAGAAAACTTGACTTACAAAACCATTGTTGATGTTTTCTGGGAGCGCGTGGCAACTATGTCAGAGCGACCAGCCATCATGCACAAGGTGGATGGAAAGTTTCGACCGGTGATTTGGCGTGAGCATGGAAGAACAGTCGAATTGACTGCCGGCGGTCTGCTCAGCTTATCCGTAATGCCCGGAGAAAAACTTGCGATCATGTCGCAGAGCAGGCCCCACTGGACCTGGGCCGACCTGGCTTCGCTTTCTGTCGGTGCAGTCACTGTTCCTGTTTATCCGACTCTGGCTGCTCCCGAAGCGCAATTTCTGGTCAGACATAGCGATGCCGTGGGAGTTTTTTGCGAAAACGAATCGCAACTGCGCAAGATTCAGGAAGCAAAAGAATTGCCGTCGACGCTGCGCTTTGTCGTTCTTTTCGAAGGCGAGCCGAAAACAACCGATCCACGCTTTAAGACTTTCAGCTGGAATCAGCTTCTAGAGCACGGCGAGATTCAACTCGGCAAAGACAAACAGGCTCTGGGCGAGAGAATCAAAAATCTAAAGTCTGATGATCTGGCCACAATCGTCTACACATCAGGAACGACAGGCATTCCGAAAGGAGCAATGCTGCTGCATTCCAATATCATGGCCGTATGCGAAGCCATGCATGTGCTTGTTGGTTTGAACGAAAACGATCTGGCACTTTCTTTCCTGCCCCTTTCCCATGTCTATGAAAGAGTGGGCGGACAGATGATTTCAATATTCGAGGGACTGGTTGTCGCCTTCGCCGAAAGCATCGAGCAAGTTCCGAAAAACATGGTTGAGGTTCGACCGACTGTTCTCAACGGCGTCCCCCGTTTTTACGAAAAAGCATTTCAGCGCATACAAGTTGAAATTCGAAAATTGCCCAAGCCGCAACAATACTTGATCCGATGGGCTATGGCCCTGGGCAAACGCGCACTGCACTATAAGAAAGCAGCGCAGTTCAAGAACGAAGATCACATTGTCAATCAGATTCTCAAGGCAGAGCTCAGAGTTGCCGACCGTCTCGTTTTCTCGAGAATTCGCCGCCGATTCGGTGGTCGTTTGCGCGTCATGGTTTCAGGTGCAGCTCCTCTGTCGCCCAATGTGCAGGAGTTTTTCGAGATTATCGGGCTCAATATCGTCGAAGGTTACGGACTGACAGAGACAAGCGCTCCGGTTGCCTGTAATACGCCTTCTGAGAATCACCCGGGAACAGTCGGCAAGCCGATGCCGGGAGTAGAAGTGAAGATAGCAGAGGACGGGGAGATTCTGGTCAAAGGCCCGTCCATATTCGCCGGCTACTACAAAAATGAAGAAGCCACCAGAGCGGCGTTGAATGACGGGTGGTTCTCCACGGGCGATATCGGTGAAATCGATCCTTCCGGCAGGCTCAAGATAAAGGACCGCAAGAAAGACATCATCATCACCTCAAACGGCAAGCACGTGGCGCCGCAATACATAGAAAATCTCTTCAAAGGCGAGCATTTGATAAGCCATATCCTCGTCTACGGTGACAGGCGCAAGTATGTATCCGCCCTGATCACGCTCAGCCGTGACGGGCTCAGGTCCTTTGCCGAGAGCAACGGGCTGCCGGTGGACGATTTGGATAAATTGACCCAGCACCCGAAAGTCAGAGACGAAGTGGAAGCGGTGGTAAAGCGAAAGAACGAGCCACTGGCTAATTTCGAGCGCATCAAGAAATTTGTCATCCTCGAGCATGACTTTACAGTTGAAAACGATGAACTGACTCCAACATTCAAGGTAAAACGCAAGGTAATTACCGAGAAATACAAGGCTTTGCTCGATTCTTGCTATGAAGCGGACGATGTAGAGGTGGGCGGCGGGGTCCCAGAAACGTCGAAATAGTGGTTAAATACCGCCCTGTAGCCTGCATAATGCGCAGGCCGGGCAAGTTCAGGAGCCAAAATTCATCAAAACCCCTTTACATTCGCTTGGCAACTGATTACACTAATGACGGTCTATTAGGCCTTCAGTTCTTACCTTACTAAGTATTTCAGCAGTATTCCGCCACTCGCTCTTTTGGGCTCCGCCCATTTCAGCGACTCCCCACGAGGGTTAAAAGGTCATGTTTGAATCGTTTGGACGCGGCTTCAGGATGATTATGGCCAGCATCAAAATGGGCTGGCAGGATTGGCGCCTGTTATTGCCTTCGATTCTCACCGTAGTAAGCAATTTTTTCTTTGCCATTCTGCTGTTTGTTCAGGGCAACGCCAAATTAGGCGGTCAGGTCCAGGGCGTTGCGCAAACCCTGGGTCAGTCCGGTCAACAAATGATGAGAAGTGGCAGCCCCGAACAGTTCATGCAGATGACCGGTCTGAATGGACCCACCGATCCCAGTGGCTTCGGAAATATGGTCGGCGCCGGGACCGATATGGGCATCGTCGCGATGATGATTATTTCGGTTTGGTGGCTAACCAACCGTTTTCTCGAAGGTGTCACGACCGCGCTTGTTTACTGCCACCTGACTGAGGGTGCCGGCACCGGTAAGCTGAATATAGCCTGCCAGGAAGTGCTGAGAAGCCTTCCGGCACTGATTATGCTCGGCATCACAACATTTATCGCCAAAACCATTGCCCGCGGATTGCGCGGCAAGGGCGGAACGGGCGGCATGGGCTTCGGCATCGATTTCCTGGCCGGTATAGTCGCTGTTTTCTGGACACTGGCCGGACATTTGATCCTGCCTGCCATAGTGATTGAAGGGACTTCCTTCTGGGGCGCTCTAAAACGCGCTGACCGTATGGCTCAGGGCAATCTTCTCACGATAGGCGTGGGAGAAGTGGGCGTAGGGTTGATTTGCAAAGCCGTAACCGGTCTCGTATGGTTGGGCGGCGCCGGCGGCTTCCTGGGCGCTTACGCACTACAAATGCATACTTCACCTCTCTTCTTTATGTGTGCATTCCTCTGGGTTTCCACGGTTGTGGTGGTGACGGCAATGTGCAATTACATTCGCGCTTCCTTCTACACCTGCCTGTACGTCTGGGCAATCGAAGCAGAAGCCGTAGAAGAAACAGAAAGAGCCCAAATCAAAGCACCCGCTCCCCTGGCCGCAGCCCTGGCATAGAGCGAAAGCTGCTGATTTAGAACGCGCTGAGTGTTGAACATTCGGCGCGTTTTTCTCTTAAGAGAAAGTGCGCAATTAATAACTGATGCGTCGCGTTGAGATATTATTACGCCGAACTCCGTTGAGTTTCGCCTTCTCTATCCGGGCGCGCGAAGCCGGGCAATTCCGCGCTCTATCGAAATCCGCATTGCAAAGTACCGACAGCATTAGAGGAAAAGTCCAATGGCAGTAAAAACAGAAACCAAAATATCAACGATGAGCTACGTCATCGTTTATGTGCAAGACACAAAGAAATCTGTTCCTTTCTATCGCGACATTCTCGGCATGACAGTGAAGTCCGAAGAAGACGGTTGGGTAGAGCTGGATACCGGCAGCACCACGCTGGCTCTGCACGGCATGAAGCCTGGTCAAAAGCACCCTGGAAAAGTAGAAGGGCAGCCCATAGTCGTCTTCACCGTGGACAACGTTCATGAAGCTCGCGAAGAACTCGTCAAAAAGGGCGTCAAATTCAAGACCGAATGTGAAGTCGTTTGCGAAGCCGGAGACCATGTCGGCATGAGCACTAACTTCTACGATATCGATGACAATCTGTACTCTATTTTTTCGATGGTGAAAAAATAAGTAGAAGAGCGTTCAAAACATAATGAAAAGCCCGCTTTCTAATAAGCGGGCTTTTCATTTCAAATCAATGCACAGCCACTCGCATATCAGTGCTGTGACACATTCGTGCAGCATCTTCCATAAGATTGTTTCTCGTCGGCTTCCATCCATACTGACGGCTCTTCACTGCGCGGATACGAGAATTAGAGCCAAGTGCGAATTTGGCCATCCCTTCGCCCCATTCTGCAACTGCATCAGCGACAGGCCACTCTTCTACAGGGTGAGCCAGCCCCAGAGATTTCTTTATCGCCTCAGCCAAATCTCTAAAGTTCGTTTCGCCATTTTCTGCAAAGAGAAAAGTTCCGGCGGGAATCGAACCTCCGGCAGCTAGCGCGTAGAGTTCCACAAGATCCTCTATATGGACGGTCGACCAGACATTTAGTCCCCGCCCAACACATCTGGCGACTCCCGATTTTTTGGCCTGGTTGATGAGGGCGGGGACCTGAATACTCTCTTTGCTCAAGCCCAGCCCGCGACCGTATATGAGACAGGGACAGATGACAATACTGTGAACGCCGGATTTCGATGCATCCATTATCAAACGATCGATTGCGACCCGCGCTTGTTTTTGTGGGAGCGCATCGATAGGCGTAGTCTCGTCGTAAATCTTATCGGAGAATTCACCACAGGCGGTATCAGACACAATCGAAGATCCGCTCGTATGAATGAATTTCTTGTCTGTTCCTCTTAACGCCGCAAGGACAGTTTCGACCAGCTGTCGCGCATCGGAATCAGCAGCATTAATAACAATATCCGCTTTTTTGCAAAGGGGCGTGATAAAAGCCGCATCCTTATGAGCTCCCACGGCCGGCTCGATTCCCATTTCCTTCAGTTGCTCTGCGCGGTCCTGAGAGCTGGTGGTTCCAATAACCTCAAAATTGCTTGCTTGCAATTTCGCTGCGACCGAACCGCCTATATAGCCGGATGCGCCAATTACCAGTGCTTTCATGAGCAATCTCCGCACAATTAGTTCGAATCATTCTATTGCAGCCGAAAGTCGACTGCACCAGTAGATCTGTCTGAAAAAGCAATTCTAAATATTACTTCTTCGACGACTTGCCCTTTGAAGATTTGCCCTTTGTCGACTTCGATTTGGTTGAGCTCTTCTCATCAGTCTTGGACTGCGCTTCTTTCTTTTCGACAGTTTGTCCTTCAGAGACGCTGGCTTCAGAACTCTGATCGAAGAATGCATAACCGGTGCGGTTGTAAACGCCCTTCAAGTCATTAGGACAAGGGCCGAGCACTGATACTTCTTCAACAACGAGAGAATCACGCACTTCATCCGGCTCGAGCTCGGCGGCAAACGCCATAGCTTCTTCGGCATTGTCGGCAACAATGTCGAAAGTGCTGTAAAAGCCTGGATTGCCGGAGCCGTGCTGCTCAATAGGCTCAAACCAGGAGCCGCGCACGAGCAAACGAAAATGTTGTGCTTCGGTCGACTCCATGTGATAGACCTGACGCAACATAGCCAGCGCATAAGAAAAATTCTTGACGTAACGAAGGGCCTGGATAAAACAGTGGCGCGCGCCGTCAATGTCGTTATTGCCACGACCGACCGCAATACCTAATTCAGTGATGATGCCGGCAAGCTCGATCGTGTACTGGGTAAACAATTCCTCTGAGCCCAGAAGGCGCTCAGCCAGATGTTTTGCAAGGTCAGCCGCCTTGTGATACTGCTCCAGACCATTCAAGAGCGCCACACGCAAAGCCAGAGAAGGCCAATGCAATTCATCACTCTCGACTTGATCAAGTGCCTCCATCGCCTCGGCAGGCATATTGCATCGGTGCAAAGCGATTGCTTTATTGAAATAAATCTGGGAGGCGTCCACCCCTGGGCAGTCAAGCGCCTTCGTATAGGACTCGTTGGCTGCCTGGAAGTCTCCCTGGTCAGACTGAAGATTTCCCAACTGTTGCCATAGGAGCCAAATCTGAGGAACCGCTCTGGTGCCTTCCTCCAAGACAGCGATCGCATCCTGGGGGCGCTCCTCCATTTCATAGGCTCTGGCAAGCAGCTCGTAACCGCCCGAATACTTCATTTTAAGAAGCTTCTTGCCCAGTTTTTTCGCCTGCCCGGGATCGCCCTCGCTCAGGTGCTCATAGCCCTTCTGCATCAGCTCGCGGGCTTGCTGTTCAGAATGCTCTGGATTATCTGCCATCTATTTATAAATACCTTTGACTAAAATCCGTAGCTCTTCCTAAGAGTATCAATTCGTTCTTTGATCGTGCCGGATTTTGTTTTGCCGTGAGTATCGTTCTCCAATTTTTCCAGCCGTTTCATTATAGGTAGTGAGTCCTGCTTACGACCATAGATTTTCTGTTCGATTTGCCCGAGGCTATCTTCGATGTTTTCCCCTTGCGAACCATCAGCGGTGGCATTGGAGGTGCCGGAGGACTGGTTTGAAGAGCTGCTTTGCGCCGGCACGGGTGTCATTGGTGCAGTTGTGAATTTGCCCGACGGGGTCTCAGGGCTGCCACTTGAATAGGTGCTTATAGCGCCGCTAGCATCGCCACCACTTGTGGTTGCCGGCTCTGTTTTCTTGATGATTACAGCACCGCCGGAAGAGCTCTCCGAAGAAGGTGAAGAACTACCACCAAGCAGAGAAGCTCCACTTGATGTCTCAGTAGTCTGAGTCGATGCCTCCCCAGCCGGGGCGGAATTGCCCGAAGTAGCCGCACCGGCGGATGATTTCAGACCTGGAGTCAAAATAATTATCTGCGAAGGTGGAAAGTCCGAACCGGTCTTTTGAGCAGGTGGAGGTGCCGGCTTCTCTCCATCTTCAGTAAGCCCTTGTTGCTTGAGCGTCACTCTCAGCACCTGCATATTGGCGCGGGCGTTTCTATCCATAGGATTGAGCTTGAGTGCTTGCTCCCATTCTCCCCTTGCTTCCTTATATTTGCGTTTCTGGAACCACCAGATGCCCCAGTTGTTGTGGGTAAGGACAATATTCTCCTTGGCAGTTCGATTATTCGGATCACACAGAAGACACTCGGTATAAGCATCGAGAGCTTGCTGAAACTCCAATCTTGTCAAATGAACGTTGCCTTTTTGCAGGTATTCTCTGGCTTTCATAGCATTCAGCGCGTCTGCACGGGCGGGCATTTGCATACAAAAGAAGAATCCAAACGCCACTACCGAGGGACCCGTCAGAGAAGACGCAGTGCTTGACATGCATAAAGTTATGCAAAGTATTGCTCTCTGCGGGAACTTGCCGCTTGGCAACCAGGTCATCACCAGCGAGCTCAGAGATTGAAATTGTGCGCCCTTCTTGTTCACTTTTGTAATCCGACTGTTGCAACAGCATCTTCTAAGATGCCCTGCAGATGAGCTTGACATGTAGGAACATTGTAGCCAAATCTTAAACGATTTAAAGAATGGTTTCCATTTCAAAATTCCGCCCCTATACTCCAGACAGGTGACCGCTCATGGGAGCAATATTTGTGACTAAATCACGCACTAAAGCACTGGCAACAACTGCAGCAATTCTGGGCTGCATAGCTCTGCCGGCTTTTGCAAACTCTGGCCCTGACTGCCAGGACAAGCTCGCTATGAATACCGGTGCACCAAATACAAGTTATCAAGACGCCAGCATCAAACAAGCAATCGACACCATAAAAGCTGTTGAAAAGCAAACTGGCGCCAAGATCAAGGCAAAGAAAGAACTAAGGCACGAACACAGATCTGCTGGTAACATCCTGATTTTGGGCGGCGCTGAAGCCTTCCCCATGTAATCAAGACCGACCCAGTAGGCTCTTTCGTTGACAAAATCAAAGCATGCTCAGTTGAGCTATGACCACGGCCCTTCTAGCCACCGGCTTCTTGGCGCCACTTTAGGCAATCATTTTTTGGAAGTATCATCCAGGCGAAACAAAGCTGACGCCTTGATAGACCTGAGCTCCAATCAGCGCTTCAGTTACAAACAGCTGCAGGAAAAGGTCGCTCTCACCGCCCGCGGACTTCTTTCCATGGGTATTGAGACCGGAGACCGCGTCGGGATCTGGTCTACAAACAACGCCGAATGGCTCGTCACCATGCTTGCAGTCTGGTCGGTAGGCGGCATTCTGGTCAACATCAATCCATCGTATAAAACTCAAGAAGTCGAATACGCTCTCAAACAAGCAGGCGTCAAACTGCTCATAACCATCCCCGGTCATCGTACTTCTGACTATTTGAAGATGCTGCGCGAAATAGCACATCAGGTCTTTTCTCCGGACACAAAGTACGATCTTTCTGATACTCCGCAACTCGAGTCTATTTTTGTAATCGGCAGCGCTCATGACTTGCAGGGCAAACTTGTCGGCAACGTCAAAGCATTCGACGCTCTGCTGGAAGCGGGCGAGAAGATCCCCCAGGCCGACCTGCATGAGCGCATGCAGCACCTGCAATTCGATCAACCGATTAACATCCAGTACACCTCAGGCACGACAGGTTTTCCAAAGGGAGTCACGCTCAGTCATCACAACCTGCTCAATAATGCCTGGTTCGCCGCACAGGCAATGAATCTCGACGATAACACCCGTTTCTGCGTCCCGATGCCCTTCTACCATTGCGGTGGCATGGTATCTTCGGCGATGGCTGCATTTTCTGTAGGCGGAGCAGTGGTAATACCATGCTCGTTTTATGACGAAGAGAAGGTGCTGCAAGCACTGAGTGCCGAAAAATGCACGCACGTCTCCGGCGTGCCGACAATGTTCATTGGAGAGCTCGAGCACCCCGACTTCGAAAAATATGATTTGTCCAGTCTGCGCGGCGGCTTCATGGCGGGCGCGCCTTGCCCAGTTCAATTGATGCGCAAAGTAGCAGACAAGATGAACATGAAAGAAGTCGTCATCCTCTATGGTTTGACTGAAGCTTCGCCACTGATTACCGCAACTACTGTCAGCGACTCACTGGAATTACGCGCCACAACAGTCGGTAAAATTATCCCAGGGCTGGAGATCAAACTCATAGATACCGTATCCGGTGCTATTGTCCCAAGAGGAGTCCAGGGTGAGCTATGTTCGCGCGGACACGGTGTAATGCTCGGCTACTGGAATAATCCACAAGCAACGCAAGACTGCATTGATAGCGCCCGCTGGCTGCATTCCGGCGATCTTGCCGTAATGAACGAAGCAGGCTATATCAACATCACCGGTCGCAAGAAGGACATGATAATAAGAGGCGGAGAGAATATCTATCCGCGTGAGATAGAAGAGGTAATGCACGTTCATCCAGAAGTTGTGCAAGCTCAAGTTTTCGGCATTCCCGACAGTCACCTGGGCGAAGAAGTCGCCATGTGGGTGATGTTAAAACCAGGCTCCCAAGCGCAAGCTGAAGCAATCACAGATTGGCTGAAGGAGAAGATCGCATACTTCAAAGTACCGAGACACATACGAATTGTTCAAGAATTTCCCATGACAGTGACCGGCAAAATCCAGAAATTCGTCATGCGTGAAAAAATGATCGAGGAACTGGGTCTAAAAGACGCAGCGGAAATTCAGACCGCATAGAAAGCTTACTTTTAGAGGCTTCAACATAGAAGTCCAGCTACAAACTGGAATTCAATTTATCAAGAGTGCTCTTCGCCTTCTCGTATTGTTCCGGCTCGATCTCTTGAAACATCTCTCTGACGTCGACCGCGACTCTCATAGGCCAGACCGCTTCCTTTCTCTTATTAAGCTGGATAAGCACCTGGCTGAAGGATTCGGCCAAGGTGGCGATATCAGGATCCGCAAGACCCATAGTCGACATGTACATCTCAAGCGACTGGCGATATAGTTCTGCAGCTCTTTCCAGATGATTCATAGATCTGTTGAGATCGCCCAGGCGCCTCAAATTTTTTGCTACCAGCGGATGATTCGGCCAAAGTATATTCGCCTCTCGAACTAGAGCAAAGCGAAACAGCGCCTCGGCGTCATCGAGTTTTTCCTGGCGCAACTGCAAAAGGACGAACTTCAGAACCTCATCGTTAGCCTCTGCTGACACTTCTTTGAAGTCTAGATTTTCCTGCATGCAAGCAGTCACGTGATTTATCAATTTTTCGCCCCGCGCTTTATGACCAATCCGAAATGCAATCAGCGCTTGAGCAAGCAAACATAAAGTGACCGTCGAATGGGCTCTGCCGAGTTTGCCCTCGTAAATATCGGCACTGCGGGAGACAAGCTCTTGCGCCTCTTCAAAACGCTTCATTGCATAATACAGACCGGCCAGATAATTTCTGCGAATACAAGTCTCGACGGCATTTTCGCCAGCCAGACGCTCCGTCAATTCGAGCGCGTGCTTATAGTGCATTTCTGCAGCCGGGAAATTTCCCTGCAGTCGATGCATCAATCCGAGCGCGTGTATACAAGGAATGATCTCGGCGGTATCGCCTTGCCCAGCTGCTAATCGGAGCCGCAATGCTCTCTCGTATGATTCTTGTGCATCATGAAAACGGTTGAGCGCATGATAGGCGTATCCCAGCTTCTCCAGAGTAGGTGCCAATTCATGGTCGTCTGCTCCGCCCCTCTGCTCTTTTTCTTTCAGATTGGACTCTTCGGCTATGACAATGTCGAGGAATTTCATTGTCTGCCTCAATTTGGAGGAAACAGGTGCAACAAGGTAGCCAGATTGTCGTCGATTTCCTTCATGGTTTGATTTGAAACTCTTCCAATTCGCTTTATTAGCCGTTCTCGACCTACGCATTGAATGCGCTCACACAGAACAAAGCTGGATTTATTGCTTCCACTCTCCGGTGCCGACACTGAGACATGACAGGGAATATTGTGGTCGCGCGTGGTCATTGGCAGGACAACAACCAGATCAGCAGGTCCATTGTTGAAAGTATTGGTTGAAACGATCGTGACCAGGCGAGCCCGGGTTGTAATCTCTGCCAGTTGTTCGTCCAGACTGGCCAACCAGACCTCGCCGCGATTGTAACTCTGACCATCCATCAAAAAGTCCCCCGAAAACCATCAACGAGGCGATTAATTCCTTAGCTCTCCGCCTGACCCCACTCGTCTTGGGCGGCCACCCAGGCTTGACGCTCTCTAAAATCATTTCCCAGGGATTTTTGATCAGAGTTCAGACGCTCATAGCCCTCATTGACCTGCTTCAAAAACCTTTCGCGCCGGTATAGTTCGATAGCCTTATGCAAAATCCTTGGCATCGACTCGCCTTCCTTGTTGGCAAGATCCTGCAGCAGCGTTTTATCTGCCGGATTGATCCTGACCAGAGCACCAGAATCGTTTTTTTCACCGTCCTTGGGACCGCTCGATTTTTTTGCCGGCATATTTAATCCGTATACACTGTAAATGTTGACGTATACGCCTAAGTGTACTTTCGGGTATAGATGATGGCAAGCCTGCTCCTAATTTCTGGCAATTAAGTCCTAGCAGATTGGATTTCGGGCTTTGCGTCGTGGAATAGTAATCTATACTGTCAGGCAAATAGAACCCAGGCTACCATTAGGTAATGACCGAAGACAATTCAAGCGAAAATCCGACGGCTGCAGAGCCAAAGGCTACCCAGACCGCAAAACCCCAGCCCAATCGGCCGGTTGACCGGGGCAGCAGACTTGATTGGCCTCTGATTCGTAAGTTCGAATCCCTGATATTTGCCAGCATGGTCGTTGCAATACCGTTTTTTGCCTTCCGCGTCGTTGATTTGACATCGACCAATTTGGCGGTGCGTCAGACCGGAGTCGACCTGGTCAAAGACCTTGTCCGCGCCAAGGATATTTCAAAAGAGAACGGACTTAGCATAACAGTCTGTGGAAGGCCTGCCAGCCCCAGCGAGGGTACGGCTTATCTCATCCAGAACGGCAATCGCACAATAGAAGAGGTTCTTCTTCCCAAAGGCGTTAATGTAGTCGGCTCGGTCACTTTTGACGAAACCGGCACCCCGACGATACCCGGTGCCAGTTTCACCATCAGCAAAGGATGGAAATCGAGCCACGTCACCCTGACCAGGGAAGGCATCGCGACGATGGAGTAGTCTGCTGGCTCTCTCCGATTTATTCCCTTCGCGACTAAATTGAGATCGGAAAAGCACTTCCGGGCATAGATTAATAGAGCAAAGCCGGTGCTCTGCCTAATGAAATTAACATACATCATTCATGATCAACGAGTTAAAAGGTTTCCAGTCAAAACCTTGAGAAATTTGTGTGGATTTACACTGATTGAGATGCTGGTCGTCATCACGATCATCGGCATCATGGTG
>CAZBOX010000135.1:0-14993 GCA_964493595.1 uncultured Candidatus Obscuribacterales bacterium
TCCGGCTCTTGTATATAAATCCAATTGTCAGAAACCAGCTTCTGAGCGGGTTCTGACTCATCCTTTAGCGTCATTTTCTTGACCAAAAGCCCAACGGTAATGAAATCCCGATAGACAAGTCCTTCGCTTATTTCTTTCACCTCGGCAGGTACTTCTGTTTTCAATCCGCGCACGAGATCTCGCATAGGCATAGTCGAGAAGAAATAGTCCCCTTTGAACAGGCGCATTTCTCCTGTCTGCATATCCTTAGCTTCAATGGCAACGATGCGATTGCCATCCACTAGCAAGTTTTGAACGGCAATTTCCATGTGGATTTCGCCGCCCCGCTCTTTGACTTGATCTGCCACACATTCCCACATCTGCCCGGGACCAAATTTTGGATAGAGAAACTGTTCGATCAAAGATGTTTCTGTCGACTTCTGGCTTACGTCCGAATCACCGAAATTGAACAGATTCTTGAAGAAGTGAAAGAGGGCCTTCCAAAGCGAAAGTCCTTTGACACGCTGCGCTCCCCACGCAGCGCTGATTTTGTGACAGGGAACGCCCCAGACTTTCTCCGTGTATGACTTGAAAAATGTGAGATAGAGCTCTTTTCCAAAACGATTGGTGAGAAACTCTTCCAATGTCTTCTCAGGCTTAACCGGAAATAGAGTAGCTTTCATGTAGCTCATTCCGACCCGGATTGTTTTGAGCAAGCCGAAATTCGAAAGTGTCTGAAGGCTCAAGCTGATTGGATACGCGAACAGTTTACGCATGAAGTAAATGCGGGACTTACGATTGCGAATCAGCATGACGATGTCGGTCTTATCCGGGTCCGGCGGGTTGGCGCCCGATGAGACATTTGTTGTCGCATTGCGGTAAGTAATGAGAGTATTTGCTGGCGTAACCTGCATAGGCATAATTTCGAGCCACCAATGCATGACTCGGTCTGATTTGGAAAAGAAACGGTGCCCACCGATGTCGATGCGATTGCCGTTGTGATTGACGGTTCGCGATAATCCGCCGATATAATCGGTTTGCTCAAGCAATATAGGTTTTACATTAGTGTGCCGTTGCAACTCTAACGCCGCCGTCAGTCCGGCGGGTCCCGCACCAATGATTACTGCGATTTGCTTCGACTGGTTGTTTATTTCTTCGCCAGATAAAGGCATCTATCAACACTATAGTCAGACGGCACAATATGTGAGGACTGACCAATCTCAGGACTCACTCAGTATTCTATATACATTGGCAAGCTTCTGACAGCGAGCTGGCAAAATCAAGTGGTACACCAAAACTTTGTCAAACAAACACAAGTACCCCAATAATCGCCAAAAAAGGCAAGTATTTCGGTTGACTCGGAATTCAATTTCGCGTATGCGAATCATGGAATTTCAGTAGCTTAAGATCCGTTCTTGGCGAACCGCTATCACTTGACTTCGGCGTCCGACCTTCTCCAAGCTGATGCTTCTGGTCAGAAGAAACCGGTTTGGCTTTTTCAGTTTTTGATGAAGAGGCTAGTTGCATCTCCACACAAAAAAGCCAACTTGAATTTCCAAAGTCCGTGATTTCTTTTGTCACTGCTTTGTATATCAGATCTTTCGTCCCACGAGAAAAGTGCCAGGGCAAGAAAACATCAGATTCTACGACGTCAGCTAATACGTTTTACGCAAAAATCAAATGGCAATCACACTCTACTATCCTCTATAACGAAATGGAGCCCAAAAAAATTCCGGACCAGCAGGAGGTAAAATAGGTCTCGAGCCGAGGAAGACAAAGCAGAGTTTTCTCCGCCTTGCTCCCCCGACCCGAGAACCAATCTCGATCCAGGCAAGGGTCACGCAACCCGCACTTGTCGCACCGCTAGATTAACGACACGCGTCTTGCGATTGCCTTAGTTCTGGATCTTCGCGTAGTCCGAGGCCGCCGCGATGGTCATCCGGATGATCTCCACCATATACGGCAGGTTCAGGGCCGAAACCCGGTCGCCGCGCGTGTGGTAGTTCGGATCGAAGCCGTCGTCGGTGAACTCGATGCTGATCAGCACAGCCTTCCAGCCGTGGTCCTGGAACCCGGCATGGTCAGACCGGTTGTCGACCGCGTGGTTGTGCGTGTCGACAACGTTCAAGTCCAGCTTGTACTGAGCCGCCGCGCGCACCAGCGCCACCACCAGGTCGTGAGAACCGTTGCGGTCCTCGCCGTCATGGATGTCGACGCGGTTGCCCGGCTTGCCGCAGTAACCGATCATGTCCATCTGGAAGACGCCGACGATGTCGGTCTTCGCAGCGGCGCACTGATCGCTGTACTTGTAGCTGCCGTACAGGCCCTGCTCTTCGCCCGTGAAGTGGACGAAGCGGATGGTGTAGCCCAGCTTGTGGTCCTTCAGAGCGCGCGCCACTTCCATGACGCCGACGGTGCCGGAGGCATCGTCATCGGCGCCGGGAGCGACGTTCTCCACGGTCCACGGATTGCCAACTGTCGAGTCGAGGTGCCCGGACACGATGACGACCTTCTTCGGGTCGACCGTACCGAGAATCTCAGCCTCGATGTTGTAATACGTCTTGCCACGGACCTGGTAGGGCACGCGCTTGACGGGGATGCCGAGCGACTTGTAGTAGTCCTCGACGTAGGCGAGCGCCAGCTCCAGGTCCTTGCTGTAGCTGTTGCGCGACTTGATGGTCACGGTCTTGCCGCGAATCACCGAAGAGACCTCACCCGAGAGGATGTTCAGGTGCTCGGTGATGCCGGCGATGGTCACGCCCTGGTGGGCAGCGACGATGCGCTTGTCCGGCGCCGGCAGGTTGCTGACGTCGATCTTCGGCTTCGGAAGAAAGCGCGCGCGCTTCTCCTCTGCCGGGTCGAACTTGCAGCCGCCGCGAGTGTCCTTGCCGTGGTGAACAGCGTGGAACTCGGTCGGGTCGGCCTTGAGGTCGGCAGCGTTGCCTTCCTCGTGACCGCAGCCGCAGCCGTCATCGCCATGGTTGTGACCGGGGTCGTCTCCGTGGTTGTGACCGTGCTGCGACGCGTTGTCGGGACCCTTGCGAAGAGCCATGCTGACGAGCACAGCAGCAAGCGCAACGAGTCCCAGAATTGCCAGAATTGCTCCGAAATTCATGATCGTTCTCCTTACTCTGAGCCTTCCGAAACCTTTGCGAACGGTTTTCGGAGGAACAGTGGTTTAGATGGTTACAGTTGCGAATCTCATGACCGTTCCAACCCATCGCTCCCTTGATGGCGAGCGCAGTACGCGTGTTCTAGCGGTGCGTATGGTTCTGGGTTACGTGGAAAGAATTTTCCTTGGTCTGGTCAATGAGGGTTTGAAAGACCTTAAGGCTAGACATTCATGAGACTAGAAAGCAAATAAGCTGAAATTCATCAAATCGAGAGAAAGCGACGCCCGGAGGATATGAAAGACGCTCGCAGTTAGCGCGAAGGAGATTTCTCGCAGAACACTAACGCAATGCGGCTTTCCATGCGGCTTTCGCCGCAAATCTCTCGACAGCACGAGCAAAAGTGCCAAATACTGGCAGATTCAGCCACCGTCTCGCAGAGTAATAACCCGCTCAGAGCAACGCTTTTACTATTATCGCAACGTGCGCCAAGGGACAGCATTCAGTGCAGCAAAAACATCTTTTCGAACATTGCGCTGCGCTAGTTTTGCGAATGTCCGGCAAAACTTTCGCGTGACAACTACCGCGACTGATTTTCCAGGTCCACCACTCATGGTGGTTTATCAGCCATCCAGACGGTCCTTTCCAACTTCTCAGCAATGTCTCTTCTAGCGGCGATACCCGGCCACCCTTACGGGGTAAAGCGAAATAAGTAGCCTGGAAAGTCATCAATCTAGGCACCGATGGCACCGGCAGTTTGATGGCAGGCAAAGGATCAGGATTCGAGCGTGACTTCAGTATTTCGCAGACCCAACACAAACATCCGCCTGGGTGAAATTTGTCTTCAGGCAGGCATGCTGACCCAGGACCAACTGCAAGAGGCAATCCGCCATTCGAAAGGAAAACGGCTGCAGATAGGACAAATACTGGTCATGTGCGGATTTCTCACTCCTCGAGATCTGCAGTCGGTTCTGACTGCGCAATCGATGATTCGAGACAAGTCCATCGACTTCAACCTGGCAATCAGGTGTCTGAAAATTGCCTTCAAAATGGGCTCGACTTTCAACGAAGTCCTGGACAATCACGAAGAGGCACCGGCAAGAAAAGCACCAACGGGACGTCTGGGTGAACTGCTCCTCGAGGCTGGAGTTCTCAGATGGGAACAGCTCTCCAAGGCAATGGAACAGAGCCTGCAAACTGGACTTCCTCTGGGGCGCATGCTGGTGCTGCATCAGGTTTTGACAGACGCCGTCCTCAATGCTGTTCTCGATATTCAAGTCAGGCTGCGCGATGAGATGCTTTCGAGAGAGGAAGCTGTCAACGCAGTGCGGTTGGCAGCCGGCTTGCCGTCTAGTTCTACAGAGGGCAACGCGGTTGAAAAACCACAGCCGGAAGGTCCTCGAAGACGAGGCATCAGGCTAGGCGAGATGCTTGTTCTCTCCGGCGTGCTGACTGAAACAGACGTGATGAACGCACTGGAATGGGGGCTTGTAAACCAGCAGCCCATCGGCAATGTGCTCATCAATCGCGCTCTCATAACGAGCGAGCTTCTCGAAGCTGCGCTAAAGTTGCAGAAGCTCGTGGACGAAAGCCAGCTCGACGCTCTCAATGCCGCCGAGTGCCTGGGGCAAATTCATGAGTCGAAAATTTCGCTCGAAGAGGCGATGGAAAATTCCAAGGTCGAGCGACCGGATATCAAACCTTCCCTCTCATACGAGAAACTGCTGACCCTAGCGCGCGTCGTCAATCAGGAAGACATTCAAGCCGCCTTCGACTTGAGTTCCAAGAGCCCTCAAATTGTCGGAAAGGTACTCGTCTTGACCGGCTATTCAGATGCCCCGACAGTTCAGGCGACCTTGCGCTGCTACCAATTGCTGGCCAAAGGCTGGATTTCACAGGACGATGCGGTAGCGGCCCTGGACTACTGCCTGCACCACAGGCAGAACAAAAAAATCAATTTCGATCAGGCTGTTAAGGAGCTCGGTTGGAGCCCGAACAAACGCTTGAGGATGGACGGCGAGGCGGCAGCGATTCCGGAGTTGGTTTCGGAAAACCCAGCTCTGCCAACGGTAGAAGACGAATTGGAAAGCGCGATCCCTGTCGTTAAGCCTCAAGAGCTGAAAGTGGACGTAGAAAAACGGCGCAAATTCACAGAAACAATTTTGCCGGAAGATGCAAAAGCAATGCAGCTGGCCAACCTGGTAAAACAGGGAATCACCGGGCAAAAACCGGATGAAACGGACGAAGATGAAGAAACGGCGGACCAAAAAACAGCTCTCGCCAATGCATTCGTACGCCTGGCGCAAAGCTATTGCGATCAGGGCAATTATGTGGAAGCGCAGCAAGTCTACGAGCGGATTCTCGTCAACAGGCTCAACGATTTGGGTCCAAACAGCGTCGAGCTGACTACAGATCTGACCAATCTAGCTGCGGTTCTTTGCGTACAAGGGAAGTTCAATCAGGCCGAGCCTTTCATGCGAAGAGTCGTATGGATACTGGAAAATGCAGAGGCACCGGCGCCCCTTCGACTGGCGGACGCCTTCAGCATGCTGGGCGAGATCTATTTCCGCCAGGATAAATTCGCCGAAGCTGAGGCTCCTGTGACTAAGGCACTTAGCCTGAGACAGAGCAACTTGCCGACCGACCACACAGATATCGCCGACGCGCTCTCCAGCCAAGCGAAGCTCATGCGCAAAACCGGTCGCGTAGCCGAAGCCGAGAAAATCTACGAGAAAGCACAACAGATATTGAGCAAAAAGCAGGATCAAGCGGCCGTTACCGGTTAGGCATCAGCAGATGATGTCGGGCTAAAAGTCTCACTTGTCCGCAAAATTTTGCCCGTCAAGCCTGAAATCAGCCCGTTACTAACACGACTAGTTGAACGTATTCTATCGTGGATAGTATTAGCGCCTGACAGAAGAGAAAAAGCTGTTTCTATTAATCGTTACCGTAGAAAATGCCATTCTGACGCCCACCACTTTCCTTTTTCTTCTTCTGCAACCAGGGAGTTACTCTTGGTTCAACTTGAACAAATGGCGTTAGGAAAATCAGTTCTTCAAAGCCTTGGCACGAATAAAATATGGGGTAGCTAGAGAAAAAAAACGCCTCTCTCTCCAACCGTATTTGTGGGGTACGCACAAGTCTTTTTCCAGCGCATAGCCCAAACAATTTATGGGGTATCTGCTTACCCTGAGCTCAACCGCGGGTCATAGAATTTATGGGGTACCAAATGAGGACGCTGCAGGATCTTCAGTAAAACAAAATGGGGTAGTTTTTCAAAAGGTCTGCTCGACAAATAGTCTTCCAAGATTGAGGCTTACAAGTAGATAAGATGACGGTTAGACACAGCAACGAAATGAGCAAATGCCACATCCAAAAACGCAAAGAAATTCGGCAACCGCAAGCTCGAATCGAAAAAATCGAATTGAAAATCAGACAGAACTCGATGAGAGAGACACCGAGCAACGCTGTTATGAAATATGGGACAAAATCTCAGAAGCACGCGAAACTGGCGACGAGCAGCTCCAGGAAAAGCTACTGAGAGAGTGTCGTGAGCTTTGCCAAAAACTCGAAGCATCCCACTCTCTTCGCATTACCACCGACATAGCGCTCGCCAGCCTGCTTTCTTCGCAGGGAAAAAACTTCGCGTGCAAAGCGCTCCTAAAGGTCTCACTCGCAAACCTGAAAGCACATCATAGAAAGAATCATGCGCTTTACTCTGACACCTATATTCATGCCAGCAATTGCTACCGAAATATTGCGCACTACAAAGAGGCAGAGCATTGCGGCGAAGCGGCACTGAAAACAATAGATGCTCACAATCTGAAGAAACTGCGCTCGGAATGCCACGAAACCTTATTTCTGTGCCGGTACACGCTGGCTTGCGAAATGATGGGGCGGGGGCAGTTCAAACAAGCGGGCGAAGTCTTCGCCCGCGCTCTCGGCGACATCCAGCCGGCCGCCTATCAGCGGCGCTGGCGAGAGGGTATGGTACGTTGCTGCCTGGGAGTTTGTTACGGCAAACAAGGCTCCACAGCCCGTGCTCTCAATGAATTTGAAATATCGCTCGCGCTTCTGACGAAAGAAAATACCCTCTCCACACAGGACTTGCACTTCCTCTTCTTCAGTATCGAGGAATTGGAGGCCAAGTCGAAGTCGAAAACGGCAGCGATGAAACGGGTTAGCGAAGCCAGCCGGAGACTTTCGCAAAAGCTCAGGCGAAAAGCCAAAATAACGCTTCCCAAGCGTATTGCCTGTCCGATGAAACTGCATGGCAGGACCTTTCAAGATCCATACCGCTGGCTGGAAGACGTCGATTCACAGGAGGTAATTGAGTGGTCGCGCAAAGAGAACGAATATGCAGAGCTTTTTCTCCTTACCCTGGAAAACAAAGCCCTGATTCATTCTGCAATTGAGTCCAGCGTCATTCGCCACAAGCCCAGCGTTCCTGTTTCGCTAAAGAAAAAATACTACTTCGTCGGGGACCTGCCGGATTCCTCTGAGAAGGCTCTCTGGACCTGCACAGCCAACGGCAAACGCAAGAAGCTGGTGATTCACCCTAACGAGCTAATTAATCCCAACCAGGGCGGTATAACCAATTATGTCGTCAGCCCGGACGGCAGACATGTGGCCTTCGGAGTTACCCAGGGTGGGTCGGAGTGGCAGACATGGCGAATTTTCGACATGTCTACGAGAAAAATCCTGAATGATGTTCTTACCGGACTCATTCACGAATATGTGCTGTGGATGCCGGGTGGCAAGTCCTTCATGTACATCCGCCACACTGAGCCCAAACACAAAAGCAAGCGCGCCGAACTGCTGCGCTTTCCGGCTATTTATGTTCACCGCGTCGGGACAAAACAAACAAGCGACAAACTCATTTACAGACGACTGGACAAACCCAACTGGTACATCGGTCCTTCGGTGGCTCTGGGCGGAAAGCTCGCTGTGCTGACCAATTGGACAGAAAAGGCAGATCGCAGCATCGTGCTGGCAAAGCAGTTGCTCAAATCAGGCGCAGCCAAAAATCACCTTTTGCCGGTTTTTCCAAAAGGCGATGCATCGTATCGCTATTTCACTTCTCGCAGAGGAAAGCTTTACTTCATAACAGACAAGAATGCTGACAAGGGGCGGATTATCTCGGTTAGCGCCGATGCAGCCAAAGCAAAATTCGGCAAGCCGACCGAAGTCATCAAAGAGAGAGACCATCTTCTCGATTCGGCATTTGAAGGCACAAATCATCTTCTCGTACAGTATTTGGAAAACGGTTTTTCTCGCGTGCGCAAATTCGAATGGAGCACATTGAAGCCGGACGGCGAGCTGAAACTCCCCTTTTCCGGAACCGTGTCGGACATTCGCTGGGTCGATGACGGTAATACATTCTTAGTAGCTGCAACTTCCTATCTGCATCCGGAAACGATCTTCAAATTTTCTCCCAAGAAAGACAAACCGACAGTGTTTTTCCAGAGCGAAAAACCAGGAGTCGGGCGTGGTTTCACCACCACTCTCGTCAAATACAAAAGCAAAGACGGAACTGAAATTCCCATGCATCTGGTTCATAAGCAAGGAATAAAACTTGACGGCAACCAGCCCGTGTTGCTCTATGTTTACGGTGGTTTTGGCCGCTGCCTTTCGCCCGAATACACGTATGACGTGATGGCGTGGTTGAAACTGGGCGGCGTTTATGCGGCACCGCTTCTGCGCGGCGGCGGAGAGCTCGGCACGAAGTGGCATACGGATGCAATTTTAGAGGGCAAGAATAAGACCATCGAGGACATTGCCGGTGCAGCCGAATGGCTCAAAGCCAACGGCTGGTCCAATTCCAAGCGCATCGCGGTTTATGGCGGCAGCAATGGCGGACTGACCGCGGCAGCGACAATTGTTCGCTATCCCAAATTGTTCGCCGCCGGCGTCATCATCAACGGGCTGTACGACATGCTGCGTTACCACCGCTCGACGCTGGCCTGGACATGGCTCAACGAATACGGAAGCGCGGACAATCGCGAGCAATTCGAGTACTTACGAAAATATTCTCCGCTGCAAAATTTGAAGAAAGGCGAGAAATACCCTCCTATATTCATCTCAGCTGCACGCGGCGATGATCGCGTATTGCCCTGGCACAGTTTCAAGTTTGCCGCCGCCCTGCGCCATGCGCAAAACAACAGAGGAATGGTCTTGTTGCGAGTGGAAGAGGAAGCCGGACACGCCTGGAGCCGCCCTTCGGATCGCGTGAAAGACCAGCTGCTTTTCTTGATGCACGTGCTTAAGATGAAACCTGAATAGCTGCTTCAATGCCGCTTAGCGGGGTCTCAAAACATAGTGCCGCATCATGAAACGACCCAGATACTTTTTGGGATCGCCCGCTTTGAGAAGATTGAAAGCCGGCTGCATGTAAGGCAACACACGCTCGAAAGCAAGCGTACCGGTGAATTGCGGTTCACGCAAAATGATGGTGGCATTTGGTCTAGCCGTTGAGCGAATCTGCTTCATCACTTCTATGCGCGGGGTGGCGAAAGGCCCGAAGTAGATAGCGTCGAAGAATGAATAGTCCAGCTTGGACGCGTCAGCGTTGAGGACACGCACACGGTCCAGCTTAAATCTGGAAACCAGAGCATTTGCACAATCTACAGCTTCCTGAAGATTATCTATTCCGACAATGGCAGGAACATTCGTTTGGTCCTGCAGATAGAACAGTGATGCAGGCACCTTGCCGCAGCCAAGGACCACGATGCTGCGAATCTGAGAAAAATCGACAAGTGAAGGCAGCTCTTCCATACGCGCATAAGAGCCGGCGATGCACTCGCTTACTACTTCTTTCATGCGCTGCCAGGGCTGCAGTTCAGCCTCGACAATCTCAGAGAAGGCTTTCTCTTCCATGCGCCATGCAAACTCGAGACTGGCGCGATGGAAGAATTTCAGATACTCGGGATAAGCAGGCCCCAGCTCGAATGCGTCGTATGCGACGGTATCAGTATAAGCAGCAATAAATGCCAGGTAGTTCTGCATTACCAGAACGAATTCTTCGGTGTTGCCCGTGTCAAGGGCTGGTTCGAGACGCTGTTTAAACTCTTCCAGATGCGCGAGCAACCATTTGACGCGCTTCTTCAGTGATTCGGTAGTGGGCGGAGGAAACTGAGACTTGCGGGAAGACCTCGGCTTGCCGGCTGCCGTTGCCGCCTTCGCACCGTTTTTGCGCAAACCACTCTTGGTTGCTTTCAAATCTTCGCCAGGCAATGCCAGTGGTGACAGCGATGCTGCAACATCCGCTTCTGCTCCACCAGCATCCTTTGCTCCGCTGCCAAATCCAAAAATGTTCAGGCGCATTTTCTGCCCTCAGAGGGGTTTCACTTTGCTGGCTTTCGCCAACAGGCTCCATATTACAGGCACCTTTGCATCCCAGCCGAGATACTTTTCTTAGCTTAATCACATATTATTGCGGTCAAGCCTTCAAGAAGACGAATAAGTAGAGTTTCGAACTCTTTCTTAAACCGAACTCCTCGCAATGTCCGCTTAACGTCTCTATAAGTCGCAGAAAAACACGCACTATTCAGGCAAAGTGCGCAAAGTTCATGTGCGGCAGCTAAAAAGTAAGCAACCCCACTTCCATTCATCACGTATGCAGATACAACTCTGCGGAGTTTGGAGTGGGATTGCTTTCTGAGGATATAGGCGTTTTGAAACCCCGAAAGTTCCCGCATCGTGGCTGAATTCTCTAGAATAGTGGGTAGGTGGGCTAGATTCAGCTCTTGGTTAATGACCGAGCTCTGAGTGTCCGGTAACCGAACGTTATGCTTCATCCACGACCGGAAAGCCTGACCAAAACGGGGTTTTGGGAATTAGCAGACTGGTCTAATAACAACACAGCAAAAAAGTAGCGCAGGAAAAGTTAAATGGTCAGGTCTTTGACGGCTTTTATTGATGGAAACTCAATAAGGAACTGGTTAGGCGCTTTTATTCCTGGAAGTCTAAAAGGGGCGGCCTTTTCAATAAACAAGCGGCAATTTTGATCCAACTCTTGAGATCCAGATGACTGATGCAATTTCAGATCTGCAATCGAACCATCAGGATTGATAGTTAGTGCATAGGAAAGTTTTCTTTCAGCAAAACTTTCAGAGAATTTTTTGTAGTCAAAACCTAGTCTTCCAGGCGTGGGATTGGGTTGAATAACATGGCGTATTCGATTTTCAATATATCCACGTAGCCAATCCGTTGGATTGCTGACTGTGCCAATTCCACTGGCAGATCTGGCATAGGCATGAGGATTCAGTAGAAGAGTGAAGATCGCCGAAACAATGAACAATTGCTGTTTCATATTTTTTGTTCGATGAGAAGTATTGCTCTCTTGATTATACATGTGCGAAAAGAGCAGGGAGTCCAACTTGGACTCCCTGCAAGTTAGTTAATCGAGTCTATTTTTTCTAATTATTCATGGCGCAGGAACAACGCACGGATAGTCATAGACTTTCGTGAAGTTGGTACCAAGAAGAGTCGCGACATGTGATTGAGTGCAAGTGAAGTATCCCTTAGCAAACAATCCTTCAGCCGTTGGATCATAGTATCCCGGAGGGAAAGGGATATTCTTGGAGAACCCCTGGAATGCGAACGCATGTGCATACGGCTCCGCCCATGAAATTTCACCCAGAAGAAGTACCTGGTTGAGGTTCTGACTGGATTTTTGCGCTATTTCATGATTCGTAAGGCCACTGTAGTTGTTAGGATTGACGAGTTGGCCGTTGTCGCAAAACGGTTGTCCGGTCAAACTGTCTACAACTCCAACGAAAGGACCTTGTCCAGCATCGACACCGATAGTACAGGGCTGACCATTTCCAAGCGTGTCCAAGAATAGGAAGTCAGCGCTAATCTGCTCAAATATTGCGTCAGCACTTTCGCTGCCACGCGCAACATCAAGCTGGTGCCCCATCTCATGAGTGGTATTCTCCTTGAGCCAGTCGTCTGGAACACTTACATAGCCGGAGCGAGTCAATGTAGTGTTCTCAAAGATGGTGGTGTAAAACGGCTGCTCGTAGAGACCATCGGTATTTCGGAAGGAAAAAGTATAGCCTGCAATGTGAGCATCGAGACTACTGGCGAAAAAGACGGAAAATTGGCTCGGGTCTTCCATAACGTAAAGTTCGACATTTTGAGCATTCTTGATCGTAGTCGGAATTCCGTTTGGAAGATTGCTCGCAATCTGGGCAGGGATTTTATCACTCGGAGAGGGATTACCTGGATTCACGCAATTCCAGTACTCGGACGGAAATGCAAAACCAGTCTTCCACTGTTGGCAGAGAATGCCAGTAAGTGAAATCGATCCGTCGAAGTCGCCGGTACCAATTCCGTTACCACCATCAACGTTAATTACCTTGTTCACATTGAACGGTGCGGTTCCACTGACAATTACTTCCCCACCTTCGCCATTGTCACCTCCTTTGGCTGAGATGGAAGCGTTTTTCAAATCAACAGAAAAGCCGCTTGGGGCCGTAATCTTGATTTTTCCACCCTTTCCGCTACCGCTTCCGTCTGCTGTCAGTACTGCAGGATTATCCGCAGTCCCGAGGACCATTGACACGGTGGCAGCAATTTCAATCTCACCGCCATTTCCATTCGCTGCAGATGGCGCATTGATCTGACCTGCGAAATTAACAATCTTTTGTTTGAGTGTCAGTTTGCCTCCTTTTCCGGAACCGGCTCCACGTGCCACAAACACCTCTCCCGGACCGGCAAGTGCTGCAACCGCAACAATTCCATCGTCGTCAGCCAAAATGTCGGACTCAATGGTCACTGTTCCGCCATCGCCGCTAGAGCCGACAGCCGATACATCAATTGCGGGGCCAGTTGCTGAGTTTTGATACGTCACACGACCATTATGAATGTTGTTCATAATGGTAACGGTTCCGCCATTGCCGTTGTTTCCTCCGGCAGTCAAAGACATGGCGCCTGCTTCCGAGCCAAGCGCAAGGGTGCCGCGATCCATCGAGATAGTGATATTCCCACCTTTCCCGTTGGAATCAGCGTTAGCCTTGAGGGAAACAACAGCATCAGCCGCGTTTCGAACCTTGTCAGCCAGGATGTTAATGTCACCAGCATCGCCATTCGGATTGCTCGTATCGAATGTGACACCGCCACCATTGAAGATAAGCGAATTCTGCGCCGAGGGAGAACCGGGATAGTCCACATTGATCTGCGAGCCAGTGCCAGTGGCAGCAATCAGACTCGTTCCATTATTGAACTTGAGCGGTTTTGCGGTGATCTCGACTTTCGCCCCATCACTTTTGGTCTTGATAGTGAGATTAGCAGAACCGCCAACCAGGACTTCATCCTCAGTCACATTGACTGGGAAGTTGTCAACGAAGTGTGGAAGACTCTCAGAGTAATCTTGCGGATCGACGAAAATGCTGCCCTTCGGCAACACCTTCACAGACGTCAGAGCTTTGCTGTTTGCTTCGATGGTGAGGTCACCGGCCAGCGTAAGCTTGCTCGTAGCTAGAATGACCTTGGCGGGTCTCTCAGCTGCATCTGCAAGAGTGTCTTTGACGGAAATCGTCGCTCCCGTAGAGCGGATTTCATCGCCTACCAGCAGAATTTGTCCCGCCGGTGCGGTTGCCGTACCGTCGAACACGATATTGCCCTTCACGGTCACCCGACCGGTGCCCGCAGAGGCAATCAATGAAGGCGTGCCGTTATGCTCGTTGGTAACGTGGATTTTCGCGCCATCCAAAACAATGTCGCCGCTCGGGCCATTGGTGAGGAAGATTTTGCCCGTCTTTTGCGTCAGTCCTTCGCCAAGATCCGTCGTGCCTTGCACTGTAATGCTTGCTGCCCCATTGGTTCCACCGCCAATTTTTAGCGGCGGTGCATCTTCTTTTCCAACGTTGGCATGAATACGAACATCGTGAGCTCCCAAGGGAACTGGCGACTCGTTCGGAAGAAGTTCGATGTTGCCTGCGTCGATGTTCCCAGTTGCGGCGAGCAAAACGTAGCGATGCGCCGTTAGCTTGCCGGTTTTGATGGTAAATTCACCTGAATCGTGAGGTTGCGAAAGCGGAAGCACTGCACCGCCGGTCAACGCGCCACCAACGTCTGCAAATTGGATGTGGCCACCGTTGATATGAATGTAAGAAGTGCGCGCTTCAATTGCAGCAGTCGTTATGCTGCCAGTTGTTGCTACGCTGTTTTCGAAAGCGGCGATGAAAACACTATCAGATGTGATCTTGCTGTTCACATTGATCGTGGGCGCCTGCAAAGCAACGAAGCCCTCTTTGAGCTGATCCTTGGTTGCCTCTGTTTTGAGTTGCGCGTTCACCGTGATCGAGTTGGCCGCGGTCAAAATAATGGAAGGACTACCGGGCCGGGTGTTATCTTGCCGAGCATCAAGAGTTCCATTGATCACAATGTCACGGGCACCCAGCGAAATACCTCTGGCGATGGCTCCATTGATTGTGATGGTTCCCGACGGCTCGAAAGGACCACCTGGTGCCCCTTCAAAGATTTGCCCTGGTCCTGAATTGTCTTGAATTGTTTGAGCACAGCTGACTCCGCCGAAGCCACCGCAGCCAAACTCGCTATTGCCATCGTCCACGGGGTTAGCGAAATGAAGGCCTGCCGAGACTACAAAGTCTCTGACTTCTCCATTAAGGCCGATGGCATTGACACCGCTAAGAGTGACGTTTCCAGCGGCAAGCACATAGATGTCAAAGCCGTTACCCGGCATTACAGCCGTGATATCGCCACCTCGGTTGTAGTAGATCGGATCTCCATCAACCTTTTGTTGAATGATGTCGAGATTTCCTTCTCTCACTCCGATGCTCAGTTCATAGGCCTTGAGGTCGACCTGTGCATCTATGCGTCGGGCATTAATTGAGAGCTTTCTTTCCGCCGATGGACGGAAAAACTTTGCTCGATAGG
>CAZBOX010000136.1:0-2382 GCA_964493595.1 uncultured Candidatus Obscuribacterales bacterium
CCCGTCACCGCGGAAGGTGGCGATTTCGATCTGCTCGCCATCGCGGGGGACGATGATGATGCCGAAGGCCTCACCGACCAGCAGTGGCTTGTCCTCCGCGAAGATGCGCTTCACTTCGTCGGGAGTGGCGTTGGTTGCCACGTCGTAGTCCTTGGGCTCGACACCCAGGATTCGATCGCGCACGCAGCCCCCGGCGAAGACGGCGAAGTAGCCGTTTTCTTTCAGCCGTCTGACGACGGCAATGCCGATTTCTCTTGCTTTGCTCATAATGATTTCCTCCGGTTGGAGTTTCGTTACGTGAACGCTGAAGCACAGCAGCCACGGGCTGCTGTGACTGTTGTGCAGTCAGCGTTCTGCCGACTGCCGCTGTTCTGCAGGAGGGCAATGCCGTCGCCGGTGATTGCACCCCTGCAGTTTCACGGCGGTCAGCTCAGGCTGTGTGCCTGTCTGCCCGCCACTGGTGCCCGCGGAAGAGCCCACGCACGTGCGTCGGATTCGGCGAGCGGAACGCGTCGTAGTTATCGCGGTGCGGGCGGTCCCACCAGCGACTCTCCGGCGGCACGTCGCCGTCGAAGACGTAGAAGCCGTCATGGAATCGAATCACCTGCAAGCAGGTTTCGTTTTCCAGCGACGGATGCACCTCGGTGGCGTCTCTCAGGTACAGCTTGTCGCCGCTGCGCCCGAGCTGCTTCATGTCCACGAAGCCCCAGCTGCCGATCGACATCGAGTGCAACGGACCGGCGAAGCGCCGATTTCCCAGACCCCAGGCGCAGTTGCCGATGATGCGGCCGCCGTCGATGGGAGCCCTGTGACGTTCGACACCTCGATTCAAGGAGCGCACATAGTGTCCGTAGTCGTGCGGGTAGCTGTAGGTGTCGTAGTGGTCGTAGTTCCACCAGCGGTTGGCCATGAAGACGTTGTCGTCATACACGTGCAGGACGCCGTCCGTCTTCACGACCGCGAGTGTCGCATCTGCAGCCGTGTCGGCTTTGATGACGGTGTCGCGCTCGAGAAAGATGTGGTCGCCGTCGCGGCGCAGACGATTTGGCGAAGTCCAGCCGAAGCTTCCGTCCGGCATCCCGTCTACCGAGCCTGCATAGGTTGCCAGGTCGGCGAACGGAAAAGTCTTCGTTTCAGGATTGGTCATCTTCAACTCCACAGTTGAGGTTGCACAATTTGTCCTGCGATTGCCATGCCGGAAACGTCCCATGCACTTGCACGGGTACGCCTCTGGCATGACAGCGCACGGACCAACTCCATCACCAACGCCGCAAAGAGAGTCCATCATCCAATCGAACCGGGCTTGGTCAAGCAACAGTTGTTGCCAGAGCAGATGCCCAGAAGAGTATTTAGTTACGGGATTGTATGGACTTCGTTTGTCGTGAAGAGTGAAAAAGAGTACTTACGGTCTAACAGTTGCTCCTTTCAAACCCAAAGCATTGTTTCCGCACGTGAATACGCACGTGCGAGCACACATAATCGGCTTTAGCGAGGATGTTGAACGTTCAACCGCCAGTAAAAGATCTCGATCTCATTAGTAAAAACCGCGCAAACAGCCAGTTGTCGCGGTTTAGCACAGCTTTGTTAAGCGGCGCTAATGTTTAACGGGTTTGGTTTTAGGTCTGCGAAAAACGACCTGAACGCAAATTTGCATTCATAAGAAAGAAGCTTTGATGTCTCTCAAAAGCTTCTGCAAATCTTTCAAGAAGCTGTGTTTGTCGAAAGCTTTGACGAGCTTAGGTGGTGAGGACTTGGCGAAAGTCTTAGCGCGACCACTGATCAGCACGAATATTAGAGACTACGCTAGCTGGGTTAGCTCGAGTTCATAAAGCCGCGCTGACCAATCTCTGACCAGATTTAAGGCAAAAAACCTGGAATGTCCATCAGATGCCCTTCTCGAAAAGAGCTCAGGAGTGCTGAACAGGCGCCTCGTTGCTTGACTTGATTCCGTCATTAATGCCTAGGCTGCAAATACCATTTGCATTTCTTCTACAAAGAACCACCTCCAATACCGGCCAAAAGCTGACACTTAGCGATTCTTAGAACTTCAACCTCCTGGCTGACACCAGGCAGCGTTAGGTCGAGTCGCTTGTTGTCTTCTGCGAAGCATTAGCCGACAAGCGCATCTTCGCGCTGCTGGTGAAAGCTTTCGGGTTGGACTGAGGCGCGCTTTCAGTGCGTTTCAGCGATTGGTTGTGGTTGGACGTGGAAAACGTGCACGTGGAACGACAGCAGGCTGCATGGTGCAGTTTGCAATCTGTGTAAACCGGCGACGCGCGAAGAGGCTCATGTTGAGCCTCTTTTCGTTTAGCCACAAACGAGAGGTGAAACTATGAATCGTTCCAAGAACAACATCAAGCTGCCGGTCGGTCGTCGTCTGGG
>CAZBOX010000136.1:2482-11985 GCA_964493595.1 uncultured Candidatus Obscuribacterales bacterium
AAACTATGAATCGTTCCAAGAACAACATCAAGCTGCCGGTCGGTCGTCGTCTGGGTGCTGTGACGCTCCCGGATACTTCTGCCGGCAACGAACACCACACGCAGGTCGTCGTGGTGGGCAAGGGCACGGAGAACTTCAACTTCCCGAGCCCGACGACGCTGGTCAGCAACGCGCTGCAGCGTGACGAAGCGAAGAAGGCGAAGGGCAAGTCCAAGGGCAAGGGCAAGACCAAGCCTGCGTCCACGGACACCGGCAGCAAGCAGCTCGTCAGCGACGAGACTGCCCGCCTGGAAGCCATCCGCTTCGAGAAGCACACGCCGGTCTCCGTCGACAAGCGGGCGGCATGGCAGGAAGCTTCGCCCCGCGCGCAGGCGCTCAAGGCGGAGTTCCATGGCGCCGTACGTCAGCTGCTCGACGCCATGTCGTCCGGCGCCAGCAGCGACGAGATCGTTTCGAACCTGCAGGGACTCGGCACGGGCAACCGCGTCATCACGGTCCTGCCGCAGGGCGAGACGAAGGAGTCGTACACCGACGGCAAGGTTCTGCTGGCGGTGGCTGACATGATGCAGAAGGACATGATGGCCCGCCAGTTCGATGGTCTTTACGAGGCCCGTTTCGGTCGCCTCGTGACCGCCGTCGAATGGGCGCTCGGCAACATGGAGGCCGAATACCAGCCGGCTTTCCAGAGCCTGAATGCTCAGCTCGAGAAGCTCATCGAGAGCTACAAGCAGGCGCTGCCGCAGCTGATCGGCGAGCTGGCCAAGCGCAACCCCGGCGCTCCGCTCATGGCGGTGGTGCAGAAGGCGATCGAGCTGCTCGACGAAGAGCTTGCGCAGATCCTGTACGTCCTTCGGGTGTACACGGACTGCGTGGAACAGCGTCGTGACGGCAAGTTCGCTCGCCAGCTCAACAGCTGCGCGTTCTTCTTCAAGTGCGTCCACCAGCTCTACTGGACGGGCGACCTGGAGAACGCTCTGAAGGGCAAGGCGACGTCTCCCATCAAGGGCGGCGCCGAGCAGGTCGGTGCGGTGTTCCTCGCTCGCGTGACGGCGTCGGGGCTGGCGACCATCCCCGGTTCGCGCGGACCGATCGGCGCTCACGCGCTGCAGGTTCCGTACGAGATGCTGGACTTCCTCGTCATCAACTTCCCGCTCTTCTGCCACGAGTCCCGGCACAACGTCTTCCATGACGTCGTCGGGCTGGAGGCGCAGGCGACGAAGGCGATGCAGAAGGACATTCTGGCCGCCATCAAGTCCGGTCTGGTCAAGCTGTCGGTGTCGACCATCACCATCGGCAAGCAGAAGATCCCTGCCGACCAGATGTTCGTGAAGATCATCACCGACTGGCTCGGTGAGATTGACGCGGACGGCATCGCGGTGCTGTTCACCGGTGAGTCGTTCGGTGACAGCATGATCTCGTCGTTCCCGGCGATGATGATCCGCGACGCTGCGGTGTCGACGAAGACCAACCTGCTGCGCACCAAGTCGCACTTCGACCTGGTGAAGCAGAAGGGCGGCGGCGTCGCTCTGCAGTTCGAGCCGCACCCGGTTGACTACGTCCGTGTCTACTTCGTGGCCGCGCTCTTCCGGGAGATCGGCTTCGACAAGGCTGCGGAGCGTCTGGAGAAGCTCGCCGACTTCGCGGTCGGAGATGAGATTCCGAAGAACATCACGTTCGAGCACGTCGACGAGGAAGGCAATGTGGATCTCACCATCGAGATTCCGACCGCCGACTTCCTGGCGCTGGCTCCGGTCGTGATGAAGTCGCTCATCCGCAGCAAGCACGAGGCGCTCGGGGGCTACTCCAACGCCGACCTCGTGATGTGGACGCAGAAGCGGCAGGACAAGGTCAACCTGCTGAAGGACACGCTCAAGGAGGGCAAGTCCGATGTGCCCACCGACAAGGGTGACATCCACGTCACCTACGTCGCTGCCGCGGCGATCTCGGCCGTCTTCGACCTCGCGCGCGAGGGCAAGGCGAACGACGACACGCTCAAGCAGGTGAGCGAGCACGCGATGGTGATGCTGGAAACCTTGAAGGCGCGAGCCGACAAGGCCAAGGCCTAACCGTCGCAAGGGACTCGGCGCAGAGATGTGCCGAGTTTCGAGACAGCGTGACGCAGGAGGCAGGAGCGATTTGCTCCTGCCTCCCTGCTTTTCCTAACCCAAAATCGGAGAACATCTCCAATGGCAGAAATCATCACTTCAATCGCCGGTTTCCTGGGCGGCGCTTACGCGCTGCTCAAGGGGCTCATGATCCTCGGCCTGCTCGGCGTCTTCATCATGGTCGGTTTCGCCCTGCTGGGGCTGATCGGCAGCAAGGTGAAGGGGGCGACCAAGAAGTTCACCAAGAAGCACGGACTCTTCCGCTACCACGACACGACCGACTTCGATGTGTCGACGGCGGTCAAGTGCCGTATCAAGAGCGGCTACATGACCGCTGACCCTGCCGACGACGAGCACACGCCGGCTGTCACCGATGCGCTCTGCGGCACCGAAAAGCCGGTTGCCGTGCTGCGTTTCGACGGCGACACCATGGCAACCGGGCGCAACCTCTTCTCGCGCCTTGTCGACGAAGTGATCGTCAACAAGGACAAGTTCGGCGGCGTCGTGGTCGTGGTCAACTCGCCCGGCGGCGGTGTCTCGGTGTACGGTCACATGTACTCGGAGATGCTGCGCATCAAGAACGCCGGTCTCTACCTGCGTGTCTGCGTCGACAACGTGGCGGCTTCGGGCGGCTATCTGATGAGCCTTCCGGCCGACTGCATCCAGGCTGCTCCGCTCTCGACGGTCGGTTCCATCGGTGTGGTGGCCGAATTCCTCAACTTCCACGAGTTCCTCACCACCATCGGCGTCAAGCCGATGACCATGACGGCCGGCGAGCGCAAGCGCACGCTGACTCCGTTCGGTGAGCCGACTCCGGAGAAGGAAGCGGCCTTCACTGCCCAGCTGGTCGCCATCCACAAGCAGTTCAAAGCGCTTGTGCAGAAGCACCGGCCCAACGCCAAGATGGAGCTGGTCGGCGAGGGCGATCACTGGACGGCGCAGGAGACGGTCGAGCTGGGTCTGGGTCTCGTCGATGAAATCGGCACGAGCAGCGACTACCTGCTCAAGCTGAACATGGACGTCAACCTGGTCTTCATCAGCGAGAAGGCGAGCCCCTTCCAGGGCGGACTGCTCAAGCTGGTGACCGGCAGCATCGACCACGTCATGGCTCGCATCGGCGAGCAGTGCAAGCGGGTCAGCTAACGCTGGCGCTCAATTCCTATCTGGCGACCGCGCTGTGTTCAGACAAGCAGCGCGGTCCTAACCGCGGGCGCTCGCCTTCGAGTGCCCGCAAGTCTGGTAAGGAGATCTGATCGTATGAGATACAGAAGGTCAACTGCCGAGATTGCTCTCGACCGAGTTCGAAAGCGTCTCTACGCCGTCGCGGGAGGCAGCCATGACAGCGGCAATCCGCGTCTGGCGCGCATGACTCTCGCACAACGCATCGAGCTCTGGCAGACGCCCGAGTTCGCCGACTACCTCGCTGCTCTCAAGGCGGCGGGCGTCACTCCCTTCCACCTGAAGGATGTCGACAAGACACAGGGCGCAGGCGATGCGTTCACGTTCATGTTCAAGCTCCGCGCCGACCAGGGTTGGTTCAGCCCGGAGCAGCTGAAGGTGATCGAGGACTACATGCGCAAGCGCTCCGGTCTGGTCAAGCCGCGCCTGAAGAATCTGACGCCGCACGCGCTCCTGCGTGAGTGGATCCGTCACGAGGAAACGGGCGAAGGCATCGAGATGATGGACTTCTGGCGCGTCTACTGGACTTCGCAAATCGGGCTGACCAGGTCCGAGAAGCTGGCTCAGGTGACGGCGTGCGCTCCCCTCTATGCCAACAAGGTCTTCCCTGGTGTCCGCGAGGAAAACCAGCTGCTGACCGAGCTCGGCGTCGAGGTGGTCATCGTCTCCAACGGTGACCAGGAGCTCGCCATCGCCATCGCCCCGCAGATGGGAATCAAGCCTGAGAACGTTGTCGGGTCGCATCTGCGATACAACGACGACGACGTCTCCATCGGCGTGAATCACAGCTACGAGGTGTTCGGCGACGACTGGATGGTTCGCCCGCAGCCGGGCAAGACGCTGTCGTTCCACTACTGGCTGCACATGAACCGGCGCCGCTTCTTCCGCGATCGCATCAACGAAGACCGCTTCGTCATCCTCGCTCGTGACGGCGACTCCGCCTCCACGGACGGTGGCATGATGGTGCACGGGCACGAAGCCAAAATCGGCAACTTCATGGTCGCGGTTCCGCACGAACCGAAGCGCGTCGAGAAGTTCTACCCGATGATGGACAAGTACGGCTGGACCTGCGGCAACTTCATCACCCTGGTGCAGGAGGCGTCGAAGACCGGCTTCATCCCGGACTGACAGGAGTAACAGGCTGAGGCAGCCGTGATTTTGCGGCTGTCCTGCCTGCGCAAGCACAAGAATGGAACGGCGCAGCGATGCTGCCGTTCCATTCTTCTTTTAGATCCATAATACTAAAAGATGTAGTGGAATCATCATCGACCTTTCATTCCAATCAGCACCAAATGCGGTGTATCGCTTTAAATGCAAACGGCAAGTTCGCCACTCCAAGCTTTTGTACTGTTGGAAACCTTTGAATCCGCAGTTAATATCCTGGAGAAATCATGAGCATATGATTGTCGGGTTCTCTAACTTGGCACCTCGCGGCGATACACTTCAACTGCAGATGTTTTCCAGGCTAAATGCAACTCAAAAGGGCATGATCCTGGTGATTGTGCCGGTAGTTTTCCAGCTGCTCTTCATCGCTGCAATATTTGCGCCCCTGCACCGGTTTTCGCAAACGCTCGATTCGATGCGTGCCGGCAAGGATATTCTTTTTGCTTTGCAAGAAAGCGAGATCGAGCTGACTAAAGTGCTTATCTTCATTGCCGTCAGCGGCGGCAATCTGGAAGGGGAGCGCGCCCAGCGTGTCCTTTCCGGGCTTCGCCGCGGGCTGGTCGCCGAGAATCTCTGGAAGAATTTCGACCGCAGCAAGAATCCGGAATTGGCTCATGCTGTAGAACTTGGGGAAAAGCTCGACTGGTCTTTCAACGCTTTTCAGCGCAAAGGCGCTGAGCGCATTTCTCACGGGCTCAGACCCTTTCAGATATGGCTTGCAGGACCGGGGATAAGGTCATTTTTCGCAGCCTACTCGGATCAGAAGGAATTGACGCGCACTGTTCTCGATATCGAGCGGCATACTGTCGCCCAGCAGCCTGAGGAATTAGCCGCTTTCAAAGCTTCGGTTCTGGCCATTCTTTGGGCCGGGTTTTTCCTGAGCATACTGATTACCATTATCCTGGCTTACGCTTTCACCCGAGAGCTTGTCGATCGCCTCTCCTCTATCGAGCGGAGAGCGTCGCTTCTGGCTGTGGATAACCCTTCTAATCCGGTTGCCAGAACGGACAGGATCGATCAGGGTACCGACGAGATCGCGGACTTGGATGCTGCGCTTGTCTCGGCCTCGACTAAACTGTCCGAAGCAAGGGCAAGGCAGCTTGTAGTTTTGGACAATTCCGCCGACGTCATTTGTTCGCTCGATTGGCGTTTGAAATTCCTGGCGGTGGGAGAGGCATCGCGCAAGATCTGGGGCTTTTCTCCAGATGAGCTGATGGGGCAATCTCTGCTGAATCTTCTTTCTTTTGACACTGCCGAAAGTACCACTCAAGCTTTCAATGCCATTCAGGAGAACGGCGCGGAGGGTAAGCTGGAAAACATCATTGTCTGCAGTGATGGCGCTTTCAAAAATTCAATATGGAGTGTTTCTTGGTCGCCCGAGCGCAAGCAGTTCTTCTGCGTCGTTCATGATATTACAGAGCTGCGAACTATAGAAAAATTGAAACAGCATTTTCTTTCGGTTGCCAGCCATGACTTACGCGCGCCGCTCACTTCCGTAACCCTCAATGTCTCTATCGTCACAGAATCGCTTGCCGGAGAGATTTCGCAGCCGGCCATACAGGAGCTCGAACGAGTGCAGATCAGCGCACAGCGTTTGAGCGCTCTGGTCAACGAGCTTCTGGAGCTCGACAAGCTGGAGGCGGGCAAATTTGGATTGGATCTGGCGCGAGTAGGTGTGTCCGATGCATGCGAGGCTGCAAAAACACTTCTTTTCGGTTTGGCACGGCAAGCTCGGGTTTCGCTGGTCGGTCCGAGCGGCGATGCAATTGTGATGGCCGAGGAGAAGCGGCTAGTGCAGATCATCACCAATTTGCTCTCCAACGCCATAAAGTTTTCCCCCGCGGGCGGCACTGTCACTCTTTCCGTCCGCGTCGAGTCTGGACAGGCAATCATAGAGGTGAGCGACGAGGGACCAGGCATCGCCCCTGCCGAATGCGCACTCATCTTTGAAAAGTTCAGCCAGGCTCGCAGCGCTGCTGCCACCGAACATAAGGGCACCGGACTGGGGCTGGCTGTGGTAAAGGCGCTTGTCGACTCGCACGGCGGCACTGTAGGGGTGGACAGCGTGCTCGGCAAGGGTAGCTCATTCTGGGTCAAGCTCCCTCTGGCGGAGGCAGAATCAAAATGAGATTTTCTCTCGGCCTGATATCGCGCACCATCATTCTTACAGCTTTTCTGATTCTTGGTCAGCTGGTTTTCATTCTCGTCCTGCAGGAAGTATTGCGCGACTCTCAGGAAAAGATTGAACAACAGTGGCGCTCGGAAAATCTGATCCGCCTGGCATTCTCCATTTGCCGCTCGTTCTCCGAGCTTCTGGTCTATACGCATATGCCGCCTGATATGCGTGAAATTACCGGCGTGGACGGTCCGGCCTCATTGGCGAAGAGTAAACGAGATACGGAATTGCTGCGCAGTCTGGCGGCGCGTGACCCTCTGAAGCGCGATGCCATAGGCAGACTGCTTGTCGCCAACGACAACTTGATGCGTCCAGTCGAGTCCGTGGTAGTGCAAGACTCCTCGGCTGCCATCGGGGCAAACCCTGCGACTCAAAGGAATTACAGGCGCATCCTCAGGCAAAACGGTGAAGCTTTCGTCTCTTCAATGGAGGAGATAATCGGTATAGAAAAACAGCACCATGCCGACGAAACTTCAAGCGGACAGGCTCTCTTCGAACTGACTGCCGTTCTTGCTGGCGCTGCACTGGGCAGCATCGCGGTCGCTGTTGTTCTGGGCTTTGTATATGCAGTATCGATCCGGCGACCGCTTCGTCATCTAAGCAGCAATGCTCAACTGCTATCGGCGCAGAAGACCTTGTTGCCTCAGCTTGCCCAGAACGACGAGTTCGGAAGGCTTGACGCCATTCTGCATGCCACCGCCAGGGAGGTTGAAACCACGTTGGCGCAAGAGCGCGTCACTATCGAGCTGGCGGCTGATTTGATTTGCGCACTTGATGAAAACGGCGTCTTCATCAGTGTCAACCCCTTTGCCGAGAAGCTGCTGGGCTACGCCGCGGAGACTTTCGACGGGAAAAATCTCAACGAGCTGACAGTCGCTGAAGAGAGCCTTCTGGCTGATGAAGAGATAAGAGTGACAGTGCGTTCGTCGCAAGTAAGACAATTCGAATTGCGCTTGCAGTGTGCCGATGGCACCATACTCGATACCAGATGGTCATGCTTGTGGTCGCAGGCGGAAGGCAAAGTATTTTGCGTTGTGCGTGATGTTACGGAAGAGAAGAAGATCGAGCAGTTGAAGCAGGATTTCGCCAATATGATCAGCCACGATCTGCGCAGCCCTCTCATGGCAATGAGCAATTCTTTCACACTGTTGAAAGCAGGCATCAAAGGAGATTTGCCCGAAGAAGCCCTGCGCAGAATTGAACTTTCCGCTCGTAATGTCGATAAATTGATTGTTCTGGTCAACGATTTGCTCGATTTCCAGAAATTGAAAGCAGGCAAAATGGATTTGGTGCTGGAGCCCGTGGCTCTGCAAGAGATCTTGAAAGACGCTGCCGATCTGCTCGAGGAGACAGCCAGAGAAAAGCAGGTTCAGCTTGATCTTCCTCGAGGTGAAGTTACTGTTTTTTGCGACCGGACCAAACTTCTGCAGGCGGCGGCAAACCTGATAGCCAATGCTATCAAATTCAGCGGTGAGAATGGCAATGTTACTATCTGCGTCCAGAGCTCCGAAGAGCATGTGAGTTTCTCTGTTGCGGATACTGGACCCGGCGTGCCTGAAGAATTCCAAAAGCGGATTTTCGAGCCCTTCGAGCAGGCCCCTTCCGGCAAAAAGAGCGAAGGCACTGGCCTCGGTCTGGCTATCTGTAAGCTCGTCGTGGAGGCTCATGGAGGCAGGGTGCGCGCTGAAAATCTCATCGACGTGCTGGACTCAGGCTCCGCAGAACCTAAATGCAAGGGCAGCGTCTTTATCGTGGACTTACCAAAAACAGGTCCGCAATCGATGACAGATCGCTTGTGAAATTCATCGCAAGCTCGTTTCCTGGAATTATGAAAACAGAGTTTGCTTACTTCGCGCAGTTCGCGTGCTTTGTCAGCCCTCGATAGATGCCAGGTTTTCGTTTAATCGAAAGTGCTTGAGTTTCTTTGTCTCAGTCCCTTGCATGCATTGCTTCTACTGAGTTAGCCATAGATATCCATCTCCATCTCATTAACTCGAAAGGAAACAGCCAAAAGCTAAGCTCGACACACCTGCCACATCCAATTGAGAAAGTCCCGGGCGCTACAGCGTTTTAGTAGTCGCCTCAAAACGTTTTGTGACCGCGAAGTGCATTTGTTTAGCATCTGCACTCAGCGGTCTTTTAAGTTTCACCACCCGAACAACAAGAAGAAAAACATGAAATCGAAACTGTTCAGCATCGCTCTGGCACTCGTTGCGGTTGCGACTTTGTTCCTCGTCAGCACCGGCTCGGCCCACGCTGACTATCCGTATCGCGGAAACGTCCACGGTGGGTACGTGCATCACGGCAATCACGTTCACTACGGACCGGTCTACCGTGGCGGCGGCATCAACTTCGGCAGCGGCGTCGGACTGTCGATCGGTCGAGGCGGGGTTGGATTGAGCTTCGGTGGCGGCTACGCTCCGTCGCCGTTTTACGTCCAGCCCAATCTCTATGTCCCGAACTATCGCCAGAACTACCGTCCCAACTATGTTCCGCCCGTGGTTGTGCCTCGATACAATTACGGTCAGTACCGGCAGTTCTACATCGACCCGAGCAATTACCAGCGCAACACCGCGCCTTACTCTTACGGCACTGGTGTCGACCGCAACGAGTTTCTCCGCTTTCAACAAGAAACCCGAGATCAACTGCAGCAATTGAGCGATCAGCAGCGACGCACGAACGCCGAGCAGCAGCAGCTTCAGCAAGGCCAGCAACGGCTAGACCGCGAACAGCAGGCGCTTGAGCGCGAACTGCAGGACATTCAGAACATGCTTCGCAAGTGACCTCGCCTGCTCTGCTGGAGAGTCAGTTACTTGCTCCTTTCCTTTCCCTGGCGGATTACGCCGAAACACTAGAAAGTCGTTTTATGTTGAAAAGTT
>CAZBOX010000136.1:12085-14990 GCA_964493595.1 uncultured Candidatus Obscuribacterales bacterium
CTTTCCCTGGCGGATTACGCCGAAACACTAGAAAGTCGTTTTATGTTGAAAAGTTCGCAACCTGTTGTCGGTCTTATCGATACTGCTGATGGTGGCAATGATCATCAGCTGCAACTCTGGATCGAAAGCAATCAGGGCGGGTACGTATTCGTGATTCGCTCTCAGTATCAGCCGGGCGGAAAGCCCGTGCGACGCTGTGAGCTGGATCGCGGGCGCAACAGCCTTGATTATGATGCAGCCTTGTCTGCGGGACGGGCTGCGCTCGATAAGGCGAAAGGGCCGTCAAGCAGCGCTGCTATTGCGCCGCCGTCCGCTGCGTAACTGCTAAGGACCGTAGGGAAGGCGAGTGGGGCGGCAGCCACTCGCCTTCTCTTTTGTGTTCCTGGGTTTCATGATTTCACAGTCTCGCTATTATTCTTGTGTTTAGTTATACGATATGTAGTAGTGTACTGCCCCAAAATAGGTAAAGCAGCCTGCTTAACTGCGCCTGGGGAGCCCGGTGGCTCCCCGCGATTTTGAACGCCTGTGCTAGAGCTTCGGTTCAGGCGTAAGGATTTTTACCGTTCCACAGCGATCGAGGAATTGTATGCCGAGCTTGGAAGCGGCGATATAGGATTGGTCTTTAAGCTTGCACATTTCATTGCAGGTTGCGTTCAGATGTATGGCCATCTCCTTCATCTTCGCCCCGAACTTCTGGCTGGGATTATCCCGCCACTTGCGCAGTTGCGAGCGTGCTCGGTAGAGTGCCGCTTCGTTGTCGACGATGCTTTTGAGGATTTCCGGAGGCAAGGGAGAGTCCTTTACTGCGCGACGCATCGGTGCAATGTGCTCGACAGCGATGCCGACCTGGTCGATGAGTTCGCTTAGAACATATTGCCGAACCTGGTACGGCGTTTGCGGCATGCTGAGTTCTGCCGCTACCTGCTCGAACGACCTCATCATCGCTTCTTGTTCTTTGATGAAGCGATCTAGCTTTCCTTCGACTTTTACTTTGTGCTTACCGCGAAAAACGCCTCTCAGCCTCCCTGCGTTGTACTCGAGCCGCTGCTTGATTGCATTCATTTCACTGAGGGCGAAACTGATGGCCGACCTCTGGCGATTGCCGTGGTGCATGTTGTTGATGATCGACCACATTTCGTCGTCCAGAACAATGTCGTGCCTCTGGACACTGTCGAGAGCGGCGATGACGTTGCAAGCCACTTCCGCTTGCCTTGAGACGTCCCCGAGTATGGCAAAGAAGGCGTTTGCGCCATGCCAGACTGCGGCGATCGCCTGTACTTCGGGCTTGTCGCCGATGAATTCACCCTCTTGAGTTTTGAAGCTTCGGTCGAGATAGTATCCCCAGGAAAGCGTGTTGCCGTCTATCGTATATTGACGAAGATCAATGGTGTGTTCAAAGCGATTTATGTCGCGCAGCCACTTTCGTCGCTCGCTAGACGCGACTTCATCATCGAGTGAAGGCATGGCCATCTCCTGTGATTTGTTACTAAAGAGAGAACTAGAGGCGAGCGCCGAACCGAAGCGCGGCACTCGCCCATACTTTTAGTTATTTCGCGAGCAGTCCTTTTGCTTTCTTTTCGCAAAGGAGAGTCTCGACTTCCTTATCACCGAAGAGGTTCTCGTAACCCGAACCTGGGCATTCGAGAGCCCACTGGTACATTGCCGCCATGCGAGCCGGATCGCTGACGAGCGGCTTTTCCTGGCGCACGGCGTCGAGAGCTTCGACAATCACCGCTGCCATCTTCTTGTACAACTTCTCAATGGTCTTGCCGATTTCTCCGGGAGTTTTCGCCCCCTGATATTCAGCCATACCATGGAGTTTCACCACCTTCGAACGCGGCCAGCTCGTCGCCATCAGGTTCCAGGGATCCTGTTCCTGATTGCCTTCGCCGGCCGCGCGGAAGTCGGTGCGCAAGATGACGCTCGGGATGTCGATCATCTTCGCGTAGATGAACTCGACCACAGTGCCGGCGTCGAGATTCGATCCATCGAAGTTGAAGATGGCCATATCGCACGTCATCACGTGCTTGAGGTCAACGTTGCGAATGTCGACCGTGCGATGCACCGGCTCTTCGAGGTCCTGCGGGAGGACGCACTCATAGCGCCCGCGGGAAACCGACTTGATATATTTGGCCAGAAGGGCATTACCGATCAGGTCTTTATGCGTCCAGAGGTCGCCCGCGAGATAAATCGTATAGGGACGATTACCACGCGTGCTCTTCTTGTGGGCGGCGTTGTTCGAGGTCTCAGTCGTGTTGTTGCGCTTGGTCATTGGAACACCTTTTGCGGTTTGCGCAGGAGTTCCAAGTTGGCCAATCAAGACCTGACATGCCGAAGCATCTGTCGAAACATCCGTACTGACGGAAGTTGTTTTCCAGAGCTTTCATTGCAAATAGCCTTTTGTTGGCGGCAGGAACTTCCTGTGCCGTTGTGCTATTTGCGCCAGGTGTCCGTCATCGAGCGAGTCTAAGCTCGGTCGTGCAGCCCTGGCTCAATCAAGCGTTCTTCACGCCTGCTTCCAATCCGGCCGTCGAAGTCCTCCACCGCTAGCGGTGATAAAGAATGCTTCGAGAAAGAGAGTCGGATTGGAAGACGAGGTTTGTTTCTGGGGAAACTACATGGAGAACGGTTGATACCAAACGTTATCGACTTCCCGCCGCGAAATCCAGGAAATCTGGCTCTAGAAGATAAAAACTCGCGATCTGCCTTGGCGCGGCTTGCGCCACCATAGGTGGTATCAAAGCGCAAATGCCCGATACGAATGTATCGAGCTGTAAAGTTGTTGGAGGTGGAGAAGAAAAGAACGCAGCAGCAACTTAGCGCTTCTCTCATGAAGTTAGCGTGAACTCGAGCGAAGACTATTTTGGCATCGCAATAAACAGCGCCGCCGGCAGTGCCAGTCCAC
>CAZBOX010000137.1:0-12235 GCA_964493595.1 uncultured Candidatus Obscuribacterales bacterium
CCAACCATCCTTTGTCGAATAAATGGTCTGGTAGTCTTCAACAAGCTGCGCGCCGTACATATCAAAGCGTGTATCGATGAAAAGCTTGGGAGGCTGCTTCAACTTCCAGATCATCACGTCGCCAAACTGCGGATCGTTGAATATTCTCCCTTTTGGTGCTTTTGCTTCGATGAACTTGATTGCCTCGAAAGGCGCCTGCATGACTTTGCTGGACTGCGGAAGAACAGGCGCGGCCACACGCAGCGTCACGAAATACACACCTATAGAAGCAAAAACAGCGAGGGTGACAAACCACATAAAGCCGCGTGGATCATAGGAAGCTTGCAGTTTGCGGTCTACCATCTCCCAAAACGTGAGAGCGCCTTCTTCGCCGCTCGCTCGCTGCTTACGCAAAAGTGCAAGCATGTATCCACCCTCGGCAAAAAGATGTATTGCCGCAAACGGAATCAAACGCCGGCTGCAAAAACCAGCAATAGTCCAGCTAAAGACTGCTATGGCCGCAAAAACAATCTGCCCGCGCGGCGTGTTCACGATATTGGAATCAATCTTCTTCATCAACGCGCGCGCCGTGATGATGCCCGTTGTGACCAGCAATATGACAAAGGGGTAAAACGTCCATTCGAGAAAATCCCTTCCCGAAATTGGACGCAATTCGATAATGTATCGATTGAGAGGCGTAAAGAAAAGGGTTGGCAGATATTGCCAGAGACCGGCGCCATAAGGATTGATAAATGACCCGACAAAGGCTGCCGCAAACGAAAGAATGATTGTGAAATCAATGGGCTGCAGTTTTTTCTGCGAAACGAAATCAGAGATGGTCGTAACCATGGCAAAGACAAACAGGTACAACAATCCAAGCACAAAGCCGCTGTGCAGATTGCACCACAGCGCCATCATTGCACCAAATATAGTGACAGCACGAAAATCGATTTTCGCAATTGTTCTGTTTCGCAGAAAAAAATGAGTCAACGAAATGTAGATCCCAAGCAGCAAATAGCTGAATATCTCGGGACGGCAGAGAAAGTGAAAAAATGCCGTCATCAGAGTCAAGATTGTTCCGCCGATAGCAAAGCAGCCAGGCATGCCGATCTTTCTAGCCAACGCCAGGGGAATTGAGACGAATGCAGCGGTCAGAACAATTGCAGCGAGAAGTAGAAGCCCTGTCAGATCAAGGGCCCTGTACGATAGAGCAAATAGAACCTCGGTCAGCCACTGGTAAAGGACGAAGCGCCTCTCAGGAAACAACTCCATCGTAAATGAATATGGGTCCGTAGCCGGCAGCGAGCCGCCTTCGAGAATCCGCTGTCCAAGCGCTAGCAGCCAGCAAGTATCAGGGTCGTGCAAGCTCGCCCCGGCGATAAAAACCGCAGCCACGACAGCGACAAGGAAGAGCACAACAAGAAGAACACGCGCAGTAGAATCAGCGAAGAAACTCGGTTTCATTCCCACTCGATAGTCGCAGGCGGCTTGGACGTCACATCGTATACAACCCTGTTGATTCCAGGCACTTCATTGACGATGCGCGAAGAAATCGTCGCCAGCAAGTCATAGGGTAATCTTGCCCAATCAGCCGTCATACCATCTTCACTGGTGACAGCACGAATAACAATTTGATTCTGGTACGTGCGCTGATCGCCCATGACGCCTACAGAAAGGGTCGGCAGCAGAACCCCGAAAACTTGCCAGATCTGACGGTACAAGCCATGAGCTTTAATCTCCTCGCGGATGATCCAATCAGCTTCACGCAGGGTTTTCAATCTCTCCTTTGTGACCTCGCCGAGCACTCTGATGGCAAGACCAGGTCCCGGGAATGGGTGCCTGACGCGAATGCCTTCCGGCACGTCCAATTCGGCAGCGACGCGTCTTACCTCATCTTTGAAGAGCTTCGCGAACGGCTCAACGAGCTTGAATTGCAAGTCTTTCGGCAGACCGCCGACATTGTGGTGCGATTTGATTTTCACAGCCACTCGCTCGCCGGTTTTGGGATCGACTTGCGTTCCGGATGACTCGATGACATCCGGGTAGAGCGTTCCTTGCGCGAGAAAATCGAATTTACCGAGTTTTTTGGACTCTTCTTCAAAGACACGAATGAATTCCGCACCAATTCTCTTGCGCTTTTCCTCGGGATCGGTGATGCCCTTGAGTTTTTCAATGAATCGATCGCGCGCTTTAATGAAATGCACGTGAATCTTGAACTCGTTTTCGAAAGCATCAACCAGCCATTCCGGCTCGTTCTTTCGCATGAAGCCTTGATCAATGAACATGCAAACAAGCTGGTCGCCTATAGCCTTATGCAGCAGAAATGCCAGCGTGGAGCTATCCACCCCGCCGGAGAGCGCAAGTAAAACGCGCTTGTCGCCGACCCTCTCACGCACTTCAGCAATGGCATGATCGATAAACGCCTTCATCGTCCAGCTCTGAGTGCAACGGCAAATGCGCACCACGAAATTTTCAATCAACTGCTGTCCACCACGCGTGTGAACGACCTCCGGGTGAAACTGCACCCCGTAGTAATTGCGCTCTTCATCGGCAATTGCCGCAACGGGTGTCGCCATAGTCCTGGCAGTGACAGCAAAGCCAGTGGGAAGGACGGTCACGCTATCGCCATGGCTCATCCAGCTTTCCATCTCCGGATCGAGACCATCGAAAAGATTGCCATGATGCGCAATTGTCAGCATTGCACGACCATACTCTTTGACTTCCGAGGGCTCTACCACGCCACCCAGATCACGCGCCATCAGCTGCATGCCATAGCAAACTCCAAGCACCGGTATGCCGAGCTTCCAGACGCCCTCGTCCAGCTGAGGAGCATGTGCTTCATAGCAACTGCTCGGTCCTCCGCTCAAGATGATTCCTTTCGGATTCAGGCGCTTCAGTTCTGCAGCTGACGTACTATACGGCAGAAGCTCGGAATAGGTATTTACTTCTCTTACACGCCTGGCAATCAACTGGGAAAACTGCGACCCGAAATCAAGAATGGCAATGCCGTCAGTCAGTGCGTCGTCGGCAAGGTGGCTGAGAGAACCGTGCGATGTTTGAGTTCCGGTCACTTTGAAGTCTCCTGTGTAAGGCTGGCTATATTATCCCGCCTTTTGGTCCGCTCCCCTTTAACCGGCGGTTTTCTTGTAGCACTCGTATCTTAAATTATCAGACACTTCTTCCTAAACCTTCTCAGGGGTTACAAATAGAGCATTCATCAGGGTATAACTGAATTGTCGCAACCAACACTCGCCCCACCAGCCCGCCCGGCAGGCCCATGCTTGCATACGATCCAACAGAGCCGACTCCCAACCTCCGCCAGATAGCCGCAGAAATATACTGCGGCGGTCAGCCCAATGACGAGGGCTTGAAAATCCTCAAAGAGATGGGTATCAAAACCATCATCAACCTCCGCGAAGAGCCGGGGCAGATTGCGCGAGAGAAAGAACTTGTAGAGCAGCTCGGCATGAAATTCTTGAGCGTGCCGATGACTCCGTTTCAGGAGCCGAGCGAGGCTTCGATAAAACAATTCCTGGAAGTCGCTCTAGATCCGGAAAGCCACCCTATCTTCGTTCACTGCTTGCACGGGCAGGATCGCACCGGCGCGATGGTCTGCATATATCGAATGGAAGCGCACGGTCATACGTTCGATCTGGCATACGAAGAGATGGTCGCAGGCGGTTTCCACAAAGAATTTCTAAACTTGCGTCGCGCAGTTTTGCGCTTCGCCAGCCGCAAGGGGCTGGTCAGCTCCAAAGGCGAATGAATCTCAACGCGCTTCAGTCTGGTACCATTCGTTCTACTCTGGCGGCGACCAGACAGACCTCGAGGAGTCACAGCATGAGCAAATTATTCGAAACCATAAAGGTGCGCGACGTACAAATGCGCAACCGCACAGTTGTCTCGCCGATGTGCATGTATACGGCTGTAGACGGCAAACTCACCGACTTTCATCTTGCTCACCTGGGACGCTTTGCAATGGGCGGAGCCGGTCTTGTTTTCGTTGAAGCGACTGGCGTCAGCCAGGAGGGCCGTATTACGCATGGCGACTCCGGACTGTGGAGCGACGACCAGATGGAGCCGCTCAAACGTATCGTTGCCCTTCTGAAATCTATGGGCGCCACACCAGGCATTCAGCTGGCTCACGCCGGAAGAAAAGCAAGCTGTCATCGACCGTGGGAGGGCGATGGACCGATTCTCCAGTCGGACAAGAAGCCGGGCGAGGAGCCATGGCAGACCTATTCGGCGAGCGCTATTCCATGGGCCGACGGCTGGCACACACCAAAAGAGATGGACGAGAAAGACATGGAGAAGGTGCGCAAAGATTTTCTTGCTGCGGCAAAACGTGCGCTGCAATGCGGCTTTGACGTTGTAGAGATGCATAATGCACACGGATATCTTTTGCAATCATTTCTCTCGCCGATTGCGAACCACAGAAATGACCAGTACGGCGGTTCGCTGGAAAACCGCATGAGATTCCCGCTGTCGGTCGCCAAAGTTTTGCGCGAATTCTGGCCGAAGGAGAAGCCGATGTTCGTTCGCATTTCATCGGTCGATGGAATAGATGGCGGATTCACTATCGAAGAAGCAGTTGAATATGCAAAAGAGTTGAAAAAACTTGGCGTCGATGTCATCGACTGCTCCTCCGGCGGTCAGCCAGGCAAGATGAATTTGCGCTCGGCGCTGGGCTATCAGGTGCCCTTCGCCCGCGAGATTAAGCACGCAGCAGACATCAAAACAATGGCCGTCGGTTTTATCGTAGATGCGCATCAGGCAAACAAAATCGTGGAGAACGGCGACGCCGATTTTGTAGCTCTAGCACGAGAAGCTTTAAACGATCCGCAATGGTTCTTCAAAGCAGAACAGGAGCTAGGCCAGGCACCGGCAGGAAATCCCTTTAGCGAATGGCCTGTTCAAGCAGGATTTTGGCTGGAAAAGCGGAAACACACGCTGGATCGCTTGAATGCCGCCGCTGTAAAGTAAATAACGAAAGCGCAAGCGTATTTGCGCAGCACGAAATCGTCCATTAAGAGCGCAAGGTGAATTTACCGCTGCAGCGGAACGTTTACCTCTGGCTTTCGTCAGTTTGTCCGTGAAATTCCATGCAAAAGTGCTAGTTTAGAACCATGGACAAGAACATCAAATTCAGATTTTTAACCGCTGGGCCTTCCATGTTTTTGCTGCTGGGAGCACCGATTTTCTTGTCTGCCTGGACCTTCCATTATTGGCAAGCCTGGGTATTTCTGACTGTTTTTTCCGCAGCAACGATAATTCACGGGTTAATCCTCTGGAAATACGCACCAGATGTTTTGATGCGCCGCATGAAAGCTGGACCGACTGCAGAAAAGCGCCCGGTACAGCGCATCATCATGACGGGTATCACGGTCTCCTTCATTCTCTTCCTGATTCTTTGCGGACTTGATCATAGATTCGGCTGGTCAAGAGTGCCGCTGCCCGCGGTACTATTTGGTGATTTTCTCATTGCTCTCAGCTTTTATGTTTTTACCAGGGTTTGCCTGGAAAACACGTTTGCATCAGCGACTATAGAATTAGCAGAGAACCAGAGCGTGGTATCCACCGGCATGTACAGCGTGGTGCGGCACCCGATGTATTCGGGCGCGCTTCTACTGCTGCTCGGCATCCCGCTTTCGCTCGGCTCGCTCTGGTCGGCGCTACTAATAGTGGTGGCAGTCGCGATACTGAACTGGCGCATCATCGACGAAGAAAAATTCCTGCTCGCACACCTGAACGGCTACCAGGAATACTGCAAGAAGGTCAAGTATCGCCTGATTCCGGGGCTTTACTGATTAGGAGTTCTTGCCACTAAGAGTCGCACTGGGCAATAATTGCACATGCGACTCTTACTCAATTTATTCACTAGAGCTTGTTTACTGCTTCGCGGATACGGCGGTAATAGTCCTGAACAATCGCAGGGGGCTTCGGCAAAGGCTCATGAAACACCAGTAACAGAGAGTTTTTCCCCAGCGCGGCACGGTACTCGCGGTCGTACTGCTTCATCGCTCGGTCCAAGTCTTTGAGCTGCTCAGGAGACATTTGAGATCGCACATCATCCGTCACCCTTTGCTTCAGATCTTCAATCCGTTTCTTTACTTCCCTATGCATCGGCACATCAGGAGGTGTCGGGGCATCTTTGGATGAAAGACGATTGAGTGAAGCCCAATCCAGGAAATCCTGATTATATTTGCTTATAGCTTTCGCTTCAGAGGCGTACGCATCTCTTTCCTTCGGATTCAAACTCCAGAATACATGCTCTTGCACTCGGTCTTCTACAGTGTCGCGGCGGACTTTTCGCTCACGAAATTCGCCAGTGCCCCAGGGACTGTAGGACTCCTCAATACCATCGGCGTTCTGTTGAAAGCCCGTGGTATCGACAAGAGGAAATGCATGTTTCGACACCTGTTCTGACATGCTCGGACATCTGTAAATGTCGAACATTTTGGGATCTATAGATTCAACAAGGTCACTTCTAGATCTAAAGTTATCGCTACTTTGTTGTACGGATTCGAATTCTGCAATTTTGCCCATATAAGCTCCTTTTACGCCTGGTGCGTGGAGTATGGGCGAAAGGGAGGCTGCCACGCTAGGGCGGTTTTAATTTTATTTGAGGGGGAGAACGTTCTTGTGTCTATACACAGAACCAAATTCCTGGACACGGGCAACAGGAAAAATTTCGAAGTTCCCTGAGTCCTCCATCTCCAGAGAGCAAGAAGGCGCTCATTCGCCGGCGCAAGTATTGCCGGAGCAGCTGCTATTACTCCTGATCTAGCGTATGAAATTTGCCGATCAGCAACTCGCCATCAGTAAGAGCTTCGCATCTTTTGTCGATTGATTCATACGCGACTTTATTGTCTTTGCGAAAACGCTCGTAATCAAATTCGGAAGACCAGTAGTCGAGGGTTACGTAACGGGACATTTGCCCGACATCTTTGATCACTTTGGTGCCCTGATATTTGTCGCTGGTTTTGAACAATTCAGCCCAGATTCCATGGTCTCCATACTGTTCTTCAAAGTTCTCTTCTTGTCCCGGCTTGACTTGAAATTCCCAGACAATTACGTAACTCGGCATTGCTTCCCATCGCTCCAAACTTGGTCATACTACAGCGTGAGGCTCATTCACGCAGCCAAACTAATACTCAATAACAGAGCGAAATCTTGCTTTTCCGCTCATCATCAGCTCATAGGCTTTCTCGACATCCTTAAAAGAAAAGCGCTCGAGCATCGGGCGAATTCCAGTTATGGCGCAGAAGTTCATACATTCTTCCGAATCCTTGGCCGTTCCACTCGGCCAGCCCATGATTGATTTGCGCCCTCCAATCAATTGAATTGGCGTGACATTCAGAGGCTCAACGCCTGCGCCGACGATGAGCAGCTTTCCGTCGGTGGCAAGTCCTTCGATTGTAGGAGACATGGCTTTGGTACTAGTCACGGTGGCAAGAACAACTTTCGCACCGCCCAGTTTTTTCAGTTCTGCAGCCACATCCTGCGACTCGGAATCGATGTAATCATGCGCTCCAAGCTCTAGTGACAGCTTCTTTTTGTCCTGTCCACGAGCGATTGCAATGGTGTGAAATCCCATCTTGTTGGCAAATTGAACACCAAGATGCCCCAGACCGCCGATTCCCAGAATAGCCACCACATCACCAGGCTGAGCCCCGGAATGGCGCAAGGAGTTGAAAGTTGTCACCCCAGCGCACATGAGCGGCGCAGCTTCGGCAGAGGAGAGCTTCTCCGGCACGGTCGCGCAAACCAACTCAGAAAAGGTGGCGTACTCGGCGTAGCCGCCGTTGATTGAGATGCCTGGTATCTGCAGCTTTTCGCAAGAAATAAAATCACCGCTTCGGCAGCCGGAGCAAACCTGGCAATGACCGCCATGCCAGCCTATACCGACCCTGTCGCCTTTCTTCAAGCGCTCCACGTCGGGTCCGACTTCTTCTACGATGCCCACGATTTCGTGCCCCGGAATGACCGGATAAGCAATGCCGGGCCAGTGCCCGAGCACGGGAAAGCTGTCGCTGTGACAAATGCCACAGGCTTGAACTTTGATCATGACCTGATTGCCTGAGGGACTCTTGCGCTCGATGTTGCTAATTTTGAAGCCCTTGTTGGGTTCTACAACCTGAGCTGCTTGCATAAGACCTTTAGCTGTTTCCACTGTCATGGACATCTCTCCTTTACTATTCCAGCAGTGAGCTGGAAATTTGGCGCTTGTCTGACACCGTCGACGCCGGAATCGATAATTATACGGGCTTGAAGGAAATGACTGAGGTTTTTAACCTGCTCTCTTCAGTTGACAAGCAATCGACGGGGCGCCTGCCGGGCTGTACGCTTGTAATTCGGTAAAAGTGAGAAAAGAGTTCGAGAGAAACACAAGTTAGCAAATGGGCAAGCGAATTTATTCAAAGAAGTCGGACAAGTTGGCGGACGCCGCTCACAGCGCATATAAAGCAGCAAAGAATTTTGACGTTCATAGAATCAAGCTGCTCGAGGATAAGCTGCGCAGAGAGCCTGACGACATTGTCTCCAGATGCGCACTGCTTGGATACTACTTCGCATCCCAACATAAAAATGCCGGCGCGCAGTGGGCTGTGCACGCAGATTGGCTCATTCTGAACAGTCCGGATGAAAAACTGATGTGCGATGTGATGCGACTGCCGGATAGCGTTTCAGACGAACAGTTCAAAGCATTGAAGGACAACTTTCTCTGGAAATTCGACCGCAATTTGAAAAATGCAAATATAGCTGGTCACGCGGCTATGTTTTGCAGGCAGCGCGATCTGCTGCTCGCAGAAAAACTCTATAAGAGAGCGAAAAAACTTGCTCCCCACGACGAAAGATGGAGCCGCGCGCTATGCCAAATGCATGCAAAAGAAGCCCATGCCAGCAAAGACAAGAAACTTGCTGCGGTGGCGTTCAAGCGAGGGCTGAAATTTGTTCGGAAATTTGAAAATGTGCCACACCATCCAGGACAAGTCATCGAGGTACTAATAACGCTTTGCGAGCTGGCTATTGAGCTTGATGATTTTAAGATGGCCTCCAAACTGATCAAAGAGATCAAACACTGCGATTTCGATGCGATTAGTCCCTATCTCAAACACAACTTCGCCGGACTGCTGGCGATAAAAAAAGGACGAATCGAACGCGCTAAAAGTCAGCTGATTAAGGCGGCAAAAGCCGGTATGACACCGCATCCGCTGAGCCTGAGTCTGGCGATTCAAATTCAAACCGCCGGCGAGCTTGAGACAGTAAAAGAATTTCTATCAATCGGTCTAAAAAACATGTCGCCAGAGCTGGAAGGCGACAAAATCAAGCTCGTGAAGAAGTGGATAAAGCAGCTGAGCGCCGGACAGACTGTCAATCTTACTATTCCCAGAGACTAAGAAAGCCGCAGAATCAAACGGCTGATCCCGGCTCAGAGCCGGAATCAGCCGCGGTCAAAGCGAAGCCTGCTTTAGTCAGGCTCAGCTAAGTCTAATACCAGAAGAATCCTCTTTGCGCTTGCTGCTCGGCGCGGATAGCCGCTTCGGCACGCATAGCGTTGTCGTAGGCGTTATCCCACGGACGTCCGTTCGGACGCTGCACGCGGTTCCAACCGTAATAGCCTCTATTATTGTTCCAGTATCGATTTTGATTATGGCGGAATTGCTTGTTGTAATTACGCCAAGCCCTTTGCTGATGATGTCGCCAACCATCATGGTCGCGCGCTTCAACAGCTGTTCCAGCCATCGCGGTTACCATGACAGCAGCGAGAAATATAGATGCAATTTTCATCGTTAAATTCCTCAATTACTGTGTCTGCACTAAGAGACTACAAGAAGCCGCATCCGTTCCCTGTTCCCGAATTTCGTGCAAAATTTTATTGCAAAAGGGCTGAATAAGTCACTTCGACTTCATAATGAAGTGGATGCGCTTCTCAATCTTTTCGGCTTCTTGATCGCGTTTTACTATGCGCAAAAGGCCCGCATACTGCTCCAGCAAGGGAAGCAAATCCTTAGACAGCGAGCCGACTATAGCCTCTCTCATCTCAACGGCACGTACATAGATTTTTTCAGCATCGTCATAACGTCCTTGAGATTTATAGCTAAGGGCAAGCCGATTTAGCGAATTGGGAAGCCGCTCATCAGTTCGCCCGAACTGTTCGGCAATCTCGACAGCTTGCTGAAAGTGTCGTTCCGCCTCATAGAAATTGCCATTCGACATCGATTGCTGACCGCTGACATTATGCAGATTCCATCGCTCCGCTAGACGTTCGTCCGCAGGTGGACCCTCTTGTTGAGGAGCCCCAGAATGTGCCAGGCCCGCCTGGGCCGAAACGGGCGAGTTGCCGAGATTGGTTGGGCGTCTTAAGGTTTGACTCAGCCCTGATCCCTGGTTTTGGCCAGCAGTAAACCTATCCTGCATTACTGTACGCGTACCATCCTGGTATTCAGTGCGAGTCACCTGCGGAATACTCGAGCCTGTTTGACCCTGAATAGCAGCCGAGGCGTGCTCTGTAGTTTTCCCCGTTTTCTTCCAACGGTTGGCCGCATCGATAGCGGCAGCCGGACGCTGAATTGCTTGCACCTGTGAGCCCACACTGGCAATCTCCTCCAGGTGCATACCAAGCTCCGCAGCGCTCTGATAGCGATCTTCCGGGCGCTTGAGAATACACTTATGAATCATGCTGGCAATCAAAAGTTCCTGCTCATTGCGGCAAAGAGGCGCAAGTGGCGCGGGTGGATCATTGATATGCATGTGTATGGTTTGCATCGCATTGCCGCCCCGAAATGGCGGATAGCCTGCAAAACATTCATGCATTACGCAACCGAGCGAATAAATGTCAGCACGAACATCAACATGACTGCCTCGGCATTGTTCTGGACTCATATAGAGCGGGCTGCCGACGGCCTCTCCGGTCGATGTAAGCTGCTGCATTGTCACGCCGGTATCGGCAAGCACTTTGGCGATACCGAAGTCGATCAGCTTCACATAGCGGTCCCCTTCAATGAACTGCAGCATGATGTTGCTGCTCTTAATGTCTCGGTGGATGACGTTCTTGCGGTGGATGTAATTTAGCGCTTTCAAAGCTTGAATAAAGACAAAAATGAAGTCAGCGCTGGGGCATTTTCCGCACCTTTTGACCAGCTCTGCAAGGCTGAAGCCTTCCACGTACTCCATGACGAAATAAGGCTCTCCGTCGAGAGTATAACCAAAGTCAAAGACGGCTACTAAATTAGGGTGCGCTAGCTGTCCGCCAGCACGCGCTTCTGATTCAAAACGCGACAGACTGGTGCGGTCTTTTACCAGCTCCATATTCAAGACTTTGATGGCAACAGGCTTATTTAGCTGTACATGCGTGGCCTTGAGTACAGTTCCCATTCCGCCGCTGCCCAATTCGCCCAGGACCGTGTAGCGATCGGGAGGAATTCTCGGAAAGCGCGGCTGTATATTGTTACCGCCGCTTGGTGGACCTTGGCTTTGCATGAAAGTTGGTAATTGCTAATAGTCCGCGATATTCACATTCCCGGACCCTGCCCCCACTAAACAAATGTGGCCTAAAGCAGTAGTTGAGCAGCCTGCGCTTTGAAAATTACTAGAGCGGCGCTTTAAAAATGAGACGCAAAGCCATTTCGAGCACGTACATAAAACTCGCCCAGTGAGGTGAAGTTATGAGAGGCAGAGCGAATACTATGAAAAGCAATATCTTCTGACTGCGACTTTCGACCTGAGCATAGAGACAAGCACCAATGAGGTTCCAGATCAGAGCGCATAACATGTACGTACGCACCTGAGAGTAAACCATCCACTGTATGCCAAATTCCGAAAGAAAGAGCGGCAATGCAAAAAGCGCAAGCGATATAAGCACAAACGGCATCGCATTCTTGAAAGTTTTCATGAATGCTGAGGAAGGCGGCATATGCTCTTTGCCTGCAGCGAAACTATTTGCCAAAACCGGCTCCGCTCGATTGGTAGAAATCGCCTGCTCAGCGGACTGTTCGCCTAAAGCAGAGTGTTCATCTTCTACCAAGTCTGCAGCGACTTCTACAATCTTCTTCGGAGAGTCTGTCTTCTGTGTTTCGCGTGCCATACGGTGGCTTTGCCCCGGAATAGACGATAAAAACACTATACACGCTGATCAACAAAACAGGCTCCACCAGAACGCAACCGTCGCAGAGGGAATACCAAAGACCAGGATGATGATTATCCGAGCATTCGAAGTTTTCGCCTGCGCAAAAAGAGGCGCACCGATTAAATTCCA
>CAZBOX010000137.1:12335-14902 GCA_964493595.1 uncultured Candidatus Obscuribacterales bacterium
TGCACCGAGCCACCAGGACAGCCCCATAAAGATCGCAACAAGAAGAACGCGCCAGATGGGTGGTAAAGACCAATAGAAAAACCCCGAAACTATGCAAGAAAGCGCGACGCAACCAGTGATTCCCAGTCGCTGGAAATACCGGTCTTGCTCTGTCTCATTCATTTCTTCGAACCGTTTGTCGACACCCTTGCATACTTTGTCAACGCGCACGAAGAAGTTGGTTATGCGCACACTAAAAGGCACTGACAGCTTACGCTCCACCGGCGTCTGATCAGACTCAGATTTCGCAGGCAAATTCGGATCAGACTCTTCAAGACTCTCGATCAGATTGGGGAGACTTTTTTCCAGTTTCCGTTTTTTCATCAACCAGACACAAATTGCACACTAATGCCTCTATATACCCGACCAGAGGGGGCTCGATGCCGGAGGAAAGCAGTTCAAACGCCGGGCGACGCATGATGTCGCCCCTACATAAAAAATGAAAAACGAGCCCGGAAAGTCCAAGCTCGTTTGATTATCTGATTGTTCTGGACTCGAACTGAAACTACGCTTTGACAGCGGTTTCCAATTTGGCGTCCATTGTGATCTTCGCATTGAAAAGCTTCGAGATCGGGCAGCCGGTCTTAGCATTTTCAGTTGCGGTCTTGAATTGATCTTCTGTTGCGTTCGGAATGGCAGCCGTAACGTCGAGATGGATTTCGGTCACGGTGAAGCCGGTTTCCAGCTTTTCGAGTTTGACGGTGGCGGTGGTGTTGATCTTGTCAGCGGTCAGACCAAGTTCACCGAGCTGTGCGGACAATGCCATCGAGAAGCAGCCGGAGTGGGCGGCAGCAATCAACTCTTCAGGGTTGGTGCCTTTGCCTTCTTCAAATCTGGTGCTGAAGCTGTATTGAGTTTTTTCCAAAACGCCCGATTCGGTCGTGATGGTGCCTTTTCCGTCCTTAAGACCTTTTTGCCATTCAGCAGATGCTTTGCGTTTCATTGAATTCTCCTATGGAATTTCGCCTGCGCCCAATCTACCAACGGATTTGAAGGATCGGACGATCCTTCCACTTTTATGATCATTTGTGCAAAGTAATGTTGACGGGGTAACGCGGTACGCAAACACGCTCCCATGCGTTTTAACCGAGCCGGCAAACGCAAAAGAGCGTGCAAAAAAGCGGAGGGGGGGGCGATTATTTGGCTTCTTTTGCCAACATCTTGTCTACAAGCACATAGGCGCCTTCGACGATAGTTTGAAAACCATCGCGAGCGTAGATTTCATCAACCTTGCTTGTCTCGTTCTTCACCTTGGCTTCGCCAAGCCAGACAATTTTGTCATTGACTACCTTCTGAACAATCATCGCAGCCATTAAGTCGCGTTTGTCCTTCTGATCCACTTTAAATACTCCATTGGTAATCCCACATGAAATACCTGCCTGGATCTTCGATGTTTCAAACCATAATTTGCTATGCCTGACTGGCGCCTGTTTTAAGGCACCAAAGCAAATTGAAAGGTCAGTTCACTTCTGAAATAGGCTGGCCAAATTGGAGCAAGTAACCATTCAGATCGTAAATGCCAAATTCGCGCATGCCATATTCCATGTCATCGATGGGATAGCAAACATTTATGTCTTCGTTCTTGCTGATTTTTTTCCACAGGGAATCTACTTTGTCCGTGCGAAAGTAGATGGAGCCTGTGAATTCTGGCTCCTCGAAGTCCCAGCCTTCATACGGCAGAGCAAACATGACCGAGAATCCATCGCGGGTTACCTGAGCCCAATGCCCATCAGGCTCCAGCGCATCGCATTTGAAACCGAGAGTTTCCACATAGAATTCAACAGCATCAGTCAAGTCCGGCACCCAAAGCATGGGGACACAACCTGTAAGCTTCGCTCCGCGCGGCATTGACTACTCCAGAACCTCGGGTCTCCTGAACAAGCAAGAATGATACAACGAGGCTCAGAGATTTTGGAGCAAAAGCCGCTCAACTTACTTGATATCGAGCTTTGGGACAGCGGTCGCAGAGGGGATTTCGAACGAGGCGAGAAAAGCGTCAGCTTGTGGGGAATTAACCCAATCTTCTTTACCTTCGACACTGACGATGTACATACGGTTGCCGGACAGATAGGCATTTAGGCGAAACCTTCCGGTGCTTTCCGGTCCGAAAGCTCTGCCGCTGATATCACGAAACTGATAACCGAATTTGGCGTGCGCCTTGAGGGAATTCATCTTGCCATTGATTTTTTCGATGTACGCAGTGGTCTGCTGTTGAATAATCGCAGACTGCTTTTTCGAGTCATAGGGCGGTGCGCCGTTTCCTTGAACATCTGCATAATTTACGGACCGAGTACCTTGCTTTTCCGTCTCGGAAACACAAGAATATTTCGCCTTATCAATCAGCTCGAATTGGCTGCTCTTATCGGGCGTTCCGCGCATCAGGACGGAGAAAAACCCCTTCAAATCGACGTATCGAGACATGCCCGGAAAGGTAACTGCCGACGGGTTGGAAGATGGAACTTCAGGCTTCTGCATTGCGGCGCCCTCCGTTTTCGCGGGCGATTTTTGCGGTGTACGAATGTGCACAG
>CAZBOX010000138.1:0-14876 GCA_964493595.1 uncultured Candidatus Obscuribacterales bacterium
TTAGACGAAATAGAATCTGCGTCCCACATTAAATACCTGAATGTGGAGACACTCGACAAAGCTCAGGAAAAGTCAGTCAGGCCGGGTCAAAACTGGCTGAAGCAAACAGCCTCTGACGGAAACATCTGGTATTGCCGCCGCAAACCCTAAAAGTTTAGCCTTTATTGTCAGTGAAAGGAGTTTCAATTCGTAGCCTGAACGGGCATCAGACCTAAAGCGACGAAAAAGCCAACATTTTAGGAGCGGAAATGTCTGACGACGAAAACAGAAGGTTTCCAGGTATTAGCATCACGAAAGACGAACAAGGCAACACCGTTATTCGCGATCAGGCGTATCAGAGATATTTGGACTCGACGGCGCCGAACCCATCGCAAAAAACTCTAGACGCGCAACTGGCGAGAGTCACAAGGGTACGTGTTTTGCAAGGAGAGGTGATTGACGGGAAAGCACTTGGTCAAAACATTTTGCTTGAGACAACGGGGAACTCCAGCATCGCCGCTCTGCAAAAGTGTCTCAGGATTTCGGAAGACCCATCGACATTCGGTCATTGTATGTGCCATGGCGACCACGCCATAGAACTATTCGACGGTCAGACTCTCCTTACTGTTTTAGGATTGCATCATGGAGTTTCGATTCGCTGGGACCAGTGGAAACATGACGGCGTTCTGTTAGATGGCGCAGGTCTGGTGAATTGGCTCCACGAGCATGGAGTCACCGCTCCAAAGCTTGCATTCGAAGAAGACCGCCGGCGCGAAATGGCGGCCTTGCGAGCGCAAGAAGTCTGGATTGAGGCGATGCCCAAAAGTATTGCTGCACTCTGGCCGCATTTAGACGCAGGAAACATGTTTGACCTGGTCAACGATGGTCCGAAAAGCACGCAGACCACGCAAAAGCTCTACCAGTGTGGAATCGCCTTGCAAAGCGAATTACCCGAGAAAAATGAACGGATTTTGGCACTATTGCGCTGGTTCGGCTCAGGCGCGTGGATAACTGGCGCTATACCAGTCTACGAGGCGTTTCCCGCAGCACTCTTGCAGATGATTCCTCCAAAAGATATCATTTCCGGGGCGCAGTCTCGCCCGATTTCAGCCATCGAAGCCAGAGGGTTCTTACGCATTCTTGGTGACTCCGGCTTTAGAACTGAACACCCCTGCGCACATTTACTCATCCCCCAAACCTTCAAAGAATCGCTTTTGAACCGGGACGATCTCGATAAGGAAGCGGCCGAATTTGCCAAGAATCTTTTCTCTGGAAAGTACGACGCATTCTTCAGCGCTCCAGGCCTGAAAGTGATTGTTCAACATTACATGAAGAACGCCAAAACACCAGGAGATAAGATAAGAGCGAATGTTACTGCTTCGATCGTCCAGAATGGCATGCTTAACAGAGACTGGAAGAAGATGCGCTGCGACTTCAAGTCCGAGATTGATCTCGACTACCTGGAAAAGGAAATCCAGCACTGGAAAAATCAACTTGAGGATATTGTGAAAAGTAATCGCGAGAAGTATTCTTCACTGTAAGAAAGCCATTCTGCGCCATCGACGAGAGTCACAAATCTACTACTGCTTATCGTTCCAGCATCCCCCAAAAAATGGGACGAACCAGCAGCAAATTCCGCTTGGTTCGCCCGAAGTCAAAGAGGTCTTCACGTTATTCCGTTCTTGAGCGCGCGCAGATTCCACCACTTTGCGCTCGGAAGTGGCGTCGGCATGGGTACCGGCGCCGGAAGAAGCAAGACGTTCTTGGTGTTGATGAAACGCGTCCAGTAACCAAACTCGTTTGGCCAACAAGCGCGCGTGACGATTTCAATCTGGCTTTCCGGTGACTGAGAGACGAGATCACCGACCGTCGCTTGCACGCATTGATTCGTATAAGCGCCGATTACGCGCAAGCGATTGGTGCTGATGCTCTTTTCACGGCATAGTCCGAGAAGTTCGGCCGCACCGCTGCGCTGATTCTTGGACAGTCCATACCAGGAGCCTTCGCCAGCCCTCTCAAGCTCGTCCATCACTTGCGGATGTATATCGCCGTACCCAGCAAACGTCAGCACGATTACAGACCAACCAAGCTTCCTTGCCAGGCGAATCTGCAGTTTGACTTCTCTGACGAGCTTGCGAGCTTCCAGATGCCCGGCGGAGGTTTCATCGAGGTTGATAAAACCAGTCTGAGGATCGACGATGATAAGCGTTTGCTCGCGGCGATTATCTCGTTTCATAAGCCGCGCTCGCTGGCAATAACGGGAATACCAATCCTCTCCGTCACGCATCCAGCCGGCGCGGTAGTTCTGAATCTCCGCAAGCTGGGGATAAGTGCCCGAGGAATTCGGAACGAAGCCATTGGCATAAGCGCGACCGCGCCGAACAGCCTTTAGCTTCTTGCGCACCCTGGGATGCAGGAGGCGCAAGAGCGTTCGAAATGCAGACATTGCTACCTCCTTTCGTCAGGGAGCAGTTGCTGGGAAACTCCAGTGTCTCAACGGTCGACAGCTCGACAGATCTGCTGTCGAATGACCTGCGAAGACTGTGGAAGACTGGAGTTCTTGTGTGTTAGAGAAGAGCGAAAGTGGAGGGAATATAGAACCCTTTCAAGCTATGAAATCACTGAGCTTTCAGGCAAATAAGTGTTCATTCAGGTCTTGCCGATTCCGTTTGCAGGGAGCAAAAGACTCTGCCTGTCGAAAAAAATTGCCTGGGGAGAAAAAATCCTTCAAGAAAAAACACAAGGTGAAGTTTTGAAACACGCTGCAATAGCGGAGCGATTCTTTGCGCAAGCATTTCTACTATTGCTATTAGTATTTACTCGGCAAAAATGGAAAGCCGGGGAGCTGGAGATGTTTTTCACACCTCCAGCCACCCCGCTTTCTCTAAAAAGACTCAGTCCAAGACGATGGTTTTACACAGCTTGCCGCAAGCCAGTCGCTTTTCACGCGGCCGGCTCTTGGCGGTTACCGGACTTCTCGGAACTACCGAAGGGCAGAACCGCGCCGGCATTGATCGGCGACTGACCGAGGGCGGTCGCATAGAAGTCCAGCGTGCGCTCGGCAATCTTCGTCCAGGTGAACTGGTCGAGCACTTTCTGACGTGCTGCTGCCTTGATGCTCTTCGCCAGCTCGGGGTTGTCCAGAATCTGGAGAATTCCCCAAGCCAGGCTGCTCGGATCACCAGCGAAGGTCGTGATACCGTCCTTGGTGTGCTCGACGATGTCTTTCAGACCGCCGGCATCCGATGTCACGGTCGGTACGCGAGCCGCCATGCCTTCCAGAGCCACGATGCCGAAAGGCTCGTAGAGACTGGGCACGACGAGAACATCGGCGATCGTGTAGAGCTCAGACAGGTCGGCGTCGTTGGCCAACCCGAAGAATTTCACACGCTCGCCCAGTCCCTTGGTCTCCGTAAGCGCCCGCAGTTCGCCCTCGTAGTAGCCCGCACCGGCGATGACGATCGTCGCCCCGGGATGGCTTTCGAGAATGGTGGGGGCAGCCTCCAGCAACACCTGGATGCCTTTCTCGCGCACGAGACGGCCGACGAAGAGCAGCACCGGACCATCACCAACACCATGCTTGGCACGCAAAGCGCCAGGCTCATCGGTAGACTGCAGCTTGTCCGGGAAGACACCGTTGGGAATGGTGATGATCTTCTCCGGCGGCACGATGAAGTGGTCCACGACTTCATCGAACATGTGGCTGCTGTTGACGATCACGAGGCGAGACTCGTAGATGAGGCGCCACTCGACAGTGTCGATATAGCGCGAATCGTCGGTGAAGATGCCATGATTGCGACCGAATTCGGTGGCGTGGATGGTCGAAACGAGCGGCAGCCCGACAGACTTCAGCACCCAGGCGGCATCAGCAACCAGCCAGTCGTGCGCATGCACGATATCGAAGGGCTGTTCGCGATGGAGCTTGAGGGCATACTGCAGGATGCCGAAGTTGAGGCGGGCGTCCCAGGTGATGAAATTGGGCGTCGGCCAATCGACTCCGTCGGGACCGGTCTGCGTTTTGACGCGATGCACATGAACGCCGCCTTCATCCAGTTCGTACTCTTCGGTACCGGGATGGTCGGCAGTGATGACGTGTACTTCGCAACCCTGAGCGACCATCTCGCGCGAAAGCGCGCAGACGACGCGACCAAGACCACCGATGAGACGCGGGGGATATTCCCAAGACAGCATGAGGATGCGCTTAGCAGCCATAGATTCTTCCTTCTTTTGCTTAATTACGGGTGAGTCAGCAGCATCTGCCGAGCGGGGGGCAAACGCTGCAACGAGTACTCTCTGTCAAGCCGGCGAAAGGCGTCGAAAGTCCCCCCTGGCACGATGCCGGTCACGTACGATTTCCAGAAAGGAAGCTCGTCGAATACCGAAATGGTGCTGGGAGGGGTTTTTTGAGATGCCTAAGTGATACCGGAAAAATCAAAACAGAGATGTTTTAAAACAAGCAAAATTCCGTGCGTGTATGCAAGATAAGGGTTTCGGAGTGTTACTAGAGTCGGAAAACCATACGTGTTTTCTGAGACCTTCGCGCGCGCGCACGTTTAAGAATTATCAAGAGGATGTTCGCTGTTTGCGCAAACTAGCGAATTCAGCCAGCCGCTATTCTTCCCTCGCCCGGCGACAAAACCTCAGCGGTTGGCGGCTTAAGACAGTTTCAATGCATTCCGAAATATGTAGAAAACCTTAAACCCTAGCTCAACCACAGCAAGCAAATTAGAGAAAAACGCCGGGCAAAAACACCGACAAATTCAACGCAAAATAGTTGAACAATCTGTGCTGGTGGGCACCTTAGCGTAACCACGAGCCAGTTTCTACTATGGCATTTCATACAACAAAGTCAAACAAAGAAGGGAAAGAAAAGCAGGAGCTGAAGGCAGTTTTCACCACCTTCAGCTCTGCTAGTCTCTTTGGTTCAGAAGCTAGCGATTAGCTTTCGCCAGCGGCTGTGTCGATGCAGGTTCCGTCCAGAGACTTGCATTCGGCTTGCTCGATTTGAAGCGTGCTGTGATGCAGCTCGAAATCATGCTGAACGATATGCGTAATCTCTGTAAGAACTCTGTCGGAATTCGCGTTCTGGTCGATGACGACGTGAGCCGATAGCGCATCATGTCCGGATGTGATAGTCCAGACGTGAAGGTCATGAACATCCATCACGCCCCGGACTTTCATGATGCCGGCCCGCAGCTGTTCGAGATTCACGCGGCTGGGCGTGCCCTCCATGAGGATGTGCACGCAATCACCAATCAGTTTCCACGTCCGTGGAATGATCATCAGGCCGATTAGGCCTGAGACAATCGGGTCGACGATCGTCCAACCGGTGTACATGATGATTAAGCTGGCGACGATCACCGCGGCGGACCCGAGAAGGTCGCTCATCACTTCGAGATAAGCGGCCTTCGCGTTGAGCGAGTCGCCGGAGTGCGAGTGCAGCAGCCGCGCCGCAATCAGGTTGACGACAAGTCCACCGGAGGCGACGAGCAACATTGGTCCACTCAAAATCTCAGATGGATTGGTCAATCGCTGGAATGCCTCGAAGAGGATGTACAGCGACAATCCGATCAGCACGACGCCGTTGAAGAGCGCAGCGAGGATTTCCGTGCGGTAGTAACCGTAGGTCTTCTCCTTGCTCGGCTTTCGGCTGGCAAACCAGACCGCCAAAAGGGCCAGCAGCAGCGCGGCACTGTCACCGAGCATGTGCCCTGCATCAGCGAGCAATGCAAGACTGCCCGTGAGAATGCCACCAACGACCTCGACGGCCATGAAGGTGAAGGTCAGGGCAAGCACTGCAATCATCGCGGACTTGCTCTTCTTGCGAAGGGCTGCGAAATCATTGTGACTGTGCCCATGACCATGGCCGCTGCCATGACCGTGTACATGGTCGTGATTATGCTTATGTTCGTGAGACATTAGCTTCTCCATTTTTAGAGAAAGCGAGAGCTGGAGGCAGTTTTCACCACCTCCAGCTTGGTCTCGCATTCGTCTTTCAGGCAGGGTTTCCCGCCCCTGTTTGCCCCGTTTCCGCAGAAGCTGTGCTTGCGTCGGTGGAGCCTGTCGAGTCGCCAGGCTCTTGCACCGCAGGGGGATCGGGCAGCTTCTCCAGAGGCCAGCGGTCGAGCGTGGCGCCATCCGGCTCGTCGACGTCCACCTGCTCGATGAAATCGATGGCTAGCTGGGTGGCCACGGCAAACTGATGCTCAGCGATCAGATCGAGAATCGAGTCCTTGATCGCATGCAGGCTGGAGCGTCCGCTCGTGAAGACATGCGGTGCATGCTGGTCGGAGCGTCCGGCATTGACCAGGCGCGTCAGGTTGAGCCAACGCACGCAATCCGCTTGACCGTCGGTGTAGAAGCGGATCTCGTAGGCACCCAGTTCGTGGTTCTTGCGGCTGCGGTTGTCGTAGGCGAAGAGCGTTTCGGTGAAGACAGAGATGATTCCGTCCTCGACACAGACGTCCTTCACTTTCGGCACCTCGAAGATGGCATCGAATTCGCGAGCGAAAGCCTCGCGGTCGACGATCGGTGCGCCGTCGGCTCTGCCCTCCTCGAAACGAATGGCGCGCAGCTCGCGCACCAATTCCTGCTGGATGCGCTCGATTTGAGAACGCTCGGTAGCGATGACCTGGCGGTTTTGCACCACCAGTTCGCTGACCCGCGATGAGCAAGCAGCGATATAGAGTTCGCGATACTTCTGGTGCTCAGCATCGAGTTCCGGACGCTTGGCTTTCACCACATCGGTTTTCTTGCTGGGGCCGGCGGACTTGCCGCTTTCACCTTCGGCAGCCGGTGCCTCGGCAGGACCATAGACGACCTGGACGATGCCATCGTAGACGGTGGCAGCCTGCTTCTTCTCGACGAAACCGAGAACCTGCAGAGCGAAGTTCTTATTGGTCTCGTCGAGCATCAAGCCGTGCTGGTCACCAATTACCATGTCGCTGAACACGACAAGGCTATCTCTTAGCTGGACCTTCTGCTTCTCGGTCAAGCCGGTCAAAAAGTAGTGTTTCATCTTCTATCTCCTGGCTTAACGGTAGGCGCGAGGCCAGCTGCTGATGTGCTTGCCGGCCGCGTCAGCGGTATTGGCTGCCTGCACGAACTCGATGGCGAGCTGTGCGGCAATCGACCACTGGCGCTGCGCGAAAAGCTTGGGGAAGATATCGGCAGTATTGCCCAGACAGGCACTGCCGTCGGGCCAGACGTGAGGCGCGTGCTGACCGGCTTTCATACCGTCGACTGTGCGCGTGAGATTCTTCCAGTTGGGCATGGTGCCCGTGAAAGGAAGGGAGATGCGGAAAGCGCCGATTTCGTGCAGGATGCCGGTGCGCTCGTCCTTGCAGTTGAGGATGTCGGTGTAGATGACGACGGCATTGCCTTCGACCTTCACATCCTTGACGTGCTTGACCTTCATCAGGTTTTCGTACTCGATGCCGAACTCGTCGAGATTGACGTTCTCGTCGGTGAGAAGCTTGCGCTCCTTCGCACGCGTCTCGGAAATAGCATGCATGAGGCGCTTGCGCAGCGACTGCACGTTGGTCTTGCGCTCCTGCAGCTTCTTCGGATCGACATATCCGTTGGTTGTGCCGATTGCCGAAATTCCTTTCTCGCCCGGCTGCAGCCCATTGGCTCCGTCAAAGCGTGAATTCGAATGCAAGCTGGAAGAGTGCTTCCTCAGCCCGGCCGGCAACTCATTGTCCACGCCACTGTCGGCGGTATCGCGCACGACACGCACCGCCGACTTGGAGCATTCCTCTATGAAACGCCGGCGCATGATGGCGCGACGCTCCTCAGGCGGCATGTCGACAAGACGCACGACTCGCTGGAGCAGCACGCGAAAGATGCGGATGCGGTTGTCGTCGTACTTGTCGAAGAAATTCATGTGGACGTACAGGGCATTGGGTGCGACGTACTCAGCGACGGGGTAGCCGGTCGCATCGTCGAGTATCGCCTGTCCACGTCCGGAAGCATGGAAGCTCTTACCGCGACTGCCATTGGGTATGCCCCAAATGACGGCCGGCGGCACGGCGCCCGGCTCTGCGTAGCGAACCGGAGAGCTGTGCAGGTAGATGTGGAACTGCTGATCCTTGGCTGGGTCGTTCGGATAGCCCTGGCTGTGATGCATTACCACAGGTTTGTCGACGAAGGGAATCAGCAATTGCCGGACGGCTTCATGCAGATTATCCGTGTCCTTGCCCTTCCAGTCGTTCGTCACCTTGTGAATCTTGGGCGGCTGTCCGAGCGCCTTGGCCTTGAGGACCGCCTTGGCGATGCCCTCGAAATCCGACGGCTGCTGGGATTCGACAAACGCATTCAGCGCCGTCAGTGCAGACTCGAGATGCTGCTGCTCGATCATGATGCCGAACTCATCGCCCAAGGTGAGGTCGTAACAAGGTACATTCGCGCTGGCCAGACGAGCTCTATGGTCGTTGGACAGTCCAGTTAGAAACACGTTGCTCATATTGGTGGCTCCATTCTTGGCCGCTGGCAATGCCGGCTGCGCCGCTCGCGTGCGGGCAGCAGCCGGAGCCTTTGGCTTACTGACGGTTGCCGTCCTCGGCTTTGCAGGCGGAGGCGGCGGAACGCGTCGAGTAGTGGTGGTGCGAGATGGGGTTCGTGACCTAGTTGGCATGGCGCAACTCATAGTCTGCCACTGTCGGGCTATCGCCCGGCAGTGTCATTGCGTTGTCGCTGGCTGGCTTGGCAGCATTCACGTCCAGCGAGGGGGGCAGGTTATACCGCTGCGAAGCGGTCAAAGCCCGGATGGGAGAGCCGATCGGCGCGGCTGTCTCGGCAATGCGCATGTTCTTCCAGGCATCCATGCCGTAGTCCGTGTAGCCGTGCTGCTGAGCGTACTGCCGCGCTGCCGCGTCAGAACTCATGGACATCATCTGCAGGCTCAGCCACCAGGTGTCCAGATGCGAATTGAAGAGCACTACCTGAGCTTCGTCAGCGACACGCTGCGCATCTGCATAGTGACGCTGCTGGTAAGCTCTGTAGGCTGACTCCAGCAGCTGCTGAGCAGGCTTCGTATGACAGTAGAGCCCATAACCGTAAGCGACGCCGTTGAGGACGCGCCGGTAGGACATGTTCTGGCATGCAGCGATGTCAGCTTCCAGCTGAGTGAGGCTGGAGAAAGCCCTGGCGTCGATGGAGAGTTCCTGAGCGATGAGGTCGGCAGCGGGCTTCAGCTCAAGGTCGACGCCTTCAGCCTGATACTGCAATTTCACCCAGTCCTGCTTGCGACCTTCCGCCAGGTCCTCGACTTCTTTCACGGCCGCTTGCGTGCTGGCGAGAATCTCGGCGGCAACTGCGCCGCCCCAATTATCGCCCGACTTGGCGAGCAGGTCGTCGAGCCTGTTGACGAGCGAACTCACCGTTTGCTGGGCGCTCTCGTATTGGCTCTGTTCACGCTTGATCCGCTCACTGAGAGACGTCTCTTGCGGTCCGCAGGCGGATTCCAGAGTACGTGCAACTTCGGACAGCAGCGCCTGCCAGTCGGTGCGACCCCGTTGCGAAGTCTCCTTCAGGCGAGCCGACTGGCTGTCGATGGAGGCAGACAACTCGTCGGCAGGTGGCGAGAAGATATGTGACAAGCGCTTCAGCAGCTGGACATTGGCTGCCTGCTTCTGCAGCAGGTTATCGACGGCAGCCCGAGCTTCCAGACGCTGCTTGTGCAGGTCGTGCAGCAACGCCACTGAAGTCTGCGCAGCGCGCCATTTCTGAGCAGCATAGAGGGCGCTGACAGCCTGGCTATCGGTAAGGTCGGCAGCCAGGTCGGCAGCAGTCGAATTGTCGAGAATGGCATTCATCGCAGAGTCGACGGCCTGCTTTGCTGCAAGGGCGGTATCGACAATGCGCTTCACCTCGCGCACGGCGCGCTCGCCCGCAGGCAAAGTACGCTCGAAGGCAGCGAATTCACAAACGCACAACTGCGACGTCAGCTTCTCGACGTTCGTGGACGCAACCTTCAACTGAGCATCGAGCTGCTCATCATCTTCAGCGAAGCGGAAAAGCTGCGGCTCGGCGTCCACATCGATCGCATCGGGATAGCCCGGTTTGAGCGGTTGACGACGCAGCTCAGCCACTCTGTCGGACTGTACCTGTACGCTCCTGCGGAAGGACAGGAGCGATTTGAAAAGCTCGAGCGCAGTAGCGAGCGAGTCGCGCAGCGTCGTTATCTTTGCGACCAGCGACCTTTCGGCGCCGGAGAAATCAGTGAGCGGGTCGCTCCGCAAACGCGCGGCGAAGTCTTCCAGACTGGTATTCACTTCGCCGAAAGCCGCTTCGTAAGGAGCAAATGGCAGCTCCTGCGTGGCGCCGAGGCGGTTCTTGAGAGCGATGATCGTGTCCGGCACCTGGCCTGTGACGGTGTCTTGCACACGCTTCACGGCATTCTGGGCGTTCCTGATAGCGCCCTGGATATGCTCGAGAGTGCTGCGCCCTCTGGCGCCGTTCGGCTGCAGTTCTTCCTTCAGGCGCGAGGCCGTTTGAGAGTCCGTCGGCGCCAGACCAGCGAGCTCTTGAAGCGGTCCACCGGCAAGGCAGTTGCTGTCGATGGTGAGCGAGAAGTCCGTAAGCCTGTGAATAGCAGACTTGAGCGGCTTGTGAGAAAGTTGCCACCAGCGCCGCTCGGCAAAGCGCTTGCGCAGCTCTTCGGCTTCTTTCAGGTTGTTTTCAGCGACGACTCGCTGCGCAGACCAGTATGCCCAGTCCTTGCGTGCCGTATCGAGCGCGTCTTTGCTCTGTCCGGTGAAAACGGTACGCCCGTTCACCAGACCATTGCGGTCATTTCGCAGCGCTTGGTCGACATTGGATGTTGCCCGGATCAAGTCCGTCCAGGCGGAGTGCATGGACGAGTATCTAGATTCGAGCTGAATGCGGCTGCGCCTTCGCACATAGCCGGTGACAGAACAGGCGATCACAATCAACCCGAGCACGATCGCTCCAGCCATAAGTGGGCTGAGTGTCAGTCCGGCGATTGTTATGGGTGTAGTGAAACTCATTTCAGTTTTCCTCTTTGCCAGAGAGAGTTAGAGAGAGTCGGGACTCTAGCCCGGATGTGGCGAAACACCTCCACGTGACATCCGCTCGCACGTTGTCAGGCACGCGTATATAACGCGCGCAACGGAGAGTAAATGTCATGAAAAGGGGTGTTTTCGCGCTAGGTGATGGGGAGATGGAGAAGAAGTAAAAGTGCTTGATAAAGTTGCCACGTGCGCACGGTCTAGATCTAGTGCAAGCGATAAATCATTTCTTTTCAACCACCAAAACCAGTCTGCAAGTTAGCGCGAGCACCTGACAATTGCACGCTTGACATTCACCAGCCGCCCGAAATATCGCACCAAATATAGTGTCGGTTTTATTATATGCAGTAATAGTAATACGATCAGAACAAAGAAGCGGAGCACGCACCGTATATGGTGCCACTAGTTGCAAAAAAAAGAAGGCAGCGGACCGAAAAAACAATTCAACCGCAAGTCGAAATTGTTCAATCGGTCCACCGCCTTCTACAGACCAGTATCGGGTCAGGGTTTATGGGAGCATTGCGCTCCAAGTTTGCCAACTTACAAGATGCTCAGCGGCAGTAGCCAAATGCTTTGCCCTAAGCACCAATTCGCGCCTATGTGTATTAGCGCGGCAGGAACGGCTTGTGCGTGAGCCGCTCGGTGGGGTTCGCCTCGATCAGGGGCTGACCGCAACCATTGTCCTTGAGATTCGGACCGTGGCTGGGGTCGGGCATGTTTCTGCATGCCGGGAAGCGCTTGCTCGAGAGCAGGGAATCCGACGGCGCAGCCTGGCTGTTGCTCGTCGAACTAATGGCAGTCCGGGGCTGGAAGCAGACGAAAAGAGTCGCCAGCACCAGCAAGGCGCAGATTGCCACGCCAAGTTTCTTTGTCATAAATCCTCTTAGACCGCTGAAAGAGGCGGGATGCCTCCTGCGGTTTCTTGATGGGCTGCAGAAGTTTTTTCTGCATCCCTGGGTGAACCCATTTATGCAAGCGCCCTTTGCGGCGTTTACATAAGTGGGCATGTTGGCGATGCCGGTAGGAAACCGGCATGCGGGCTCGTTTATGAGCAGCGAAAGAAGAACAGGCGAGCACGATTGCTCGTGCCCGCCTGTTCCAGGTTATCAGCCGAGAGGCATCAGTGAATGGACGAGATGCGAGTGCCGCTCAGGCGAAGGTGGCGACCTTCGGACATGAGCGCTTCGATCTCGTGAATCTCCTTGGGCACGCCTGCGGTGAGGACCTCGTGACCATCCGCGGTGATGGCCACGTCGTCTTCGATGCGCACACCGATACCACGGAAGGATTCGGGGACGCGAGTGTCGTCCTTGTCGAAGTAGAGACCGGGCTCGACGGTGAAGACCATGCCCGGCTCGAGCTTGCGCTTCTTGCCGAACGGATCGCGCGTTCCGCCGGTGCCCACATCGTGCACATCCAGACCCAGCCAGTGGCTGGTGCCGTGCATGAAGAAGGACCGCAGCGTCACCGGCTCGGTGGGAGCGGCGGCACCGCTGGCCTTGGCGGCGGCGACAGCCTTGGCGTACTCCTGGAGAGCCCTGCGCTCGCCGGCCATCGTGGACACCGCCTTGGAGATGATGCCCAGCTTGAAGAGACCGGCACGCAGCACCTTGGAGGCAGCCTGGTGAACCTTCGTCAGCGAGCTGCCGGCGACACCCGCCTGGATAGCCGCCTTCTGCGCATCGAGCACCAGCTGATAGATCGTGCGCTGCGCGTCCGAGAACTTGCCGCTCACGGGGAAACCGCGAGTGATGTCCGAGGCGTAGCCCTGGTACTCGCAGCCGGCATCGACGAGCATCAAGTCGCCGTCCTTGAGCGGATCGTTGTTGGTCGTGTAATGCAGGATGACAGCATTGTTGCCACCGGCGACGATGCTGTTGTAAGCAGTGAAGTCGGCGCCGTTGAAGCGGAAGACCGACTCGATGACCGCCTCCAGCTGGTACTCGGTCGAGCCCGGCTGGCAAAGACGCATGGCCTCACTGTGCGCAGCAGCCGAGATTTTGGCGGCGTGGCGCATGATGTCGAGCTCACGCTCGGACTTGAAGAGGCGCATCTCGTGAACGATCGCTTCGGGATTCATGAGCGTGCGCTGCTGAGGCTTCCAGGTCTTGTCGAACTGGGCGTCGAAGTGCTCGCTGTGACCGTACTTGTAGTAAACGACCTTGGCCTGGGAGAGGGCAGAAGCCAGCTCCTTGGCGAACTGATCGACGGTGAGAGCACGGTCGCAGGCGAAATTGGCCTTGGCGCCTTCGACGCCCTGGCGAATGCCGGTCCAGATTTCGCGAGCGCGATCCTTCGGGCGAACGAAAAGAGTGGACGTCAGCTTGCGGCCGATCTTGCTGACCATGAGCGCCGCCTCGGGCTCGGGAAAACCCGTCAGGTAGAGCAGATCAGACGACTGACGGAATTCGAATTCCGTGTCGTTCGAGCGAGTGCGCTCCGGATTGGCGACGATAATCGCCACGCTGTTCGGCTTCATGCGATCAGCGAAATCCTTCAGCCGAGCCGCATAGAGCTCGACGGTCATGCGCGGACCGGAGAGCGAACTTACCATGTTTTTCTTGTCCATCGGTAACTCCTTATATCGCATGACGCGGACGTCATGCAGAATGGTTGTTATTGGCGCTGGAAAACGCTTTAGAAACGCGTTCGAAGATGCTCCGAACGCGCTTCACATCAAATGGAGAAGAGCGTCACTTCAATTTGCGCAAGGCAAGAAAGTGAGCGCCCAGAGAAGACAGCAGCGTGAGCACCGCCAACACCGGCACCACAGACGGTGCCATGTTTGCGTCTGCGTAGACGCCGGCAAATACAGCCGGATAGAAAAGACCACACACGCAGAGCATTCCTGCCCAGAGCATGTTTTCCGGCTTCTTCACCGCGAAGCACAAGCGGCTGGTTCCATAAGTGACGACAAAGGCGCCGGCGACTATGGCAAGCGCAATCATCAGGGTTAGCGTATTCATTTTTTCGGGACCTTCTTTTGGCTGAGGAGGGAGGGCGCGGGATTGCGCCCTCCCACTCAGTTACTGGCGATGGCCCCAGGCAGGGGTCACTGCAGAGACCAGCCCCTGATCAGCAGCCGAGACGGCTTACTTCAGGGTACCGGCGACGACAGTGACGAACTTGTCGGGGTCGAAGTACTTGCGAATCGCCGCGTCCACCTTCTCCTTGGTCAGAGAGGACATCTCGTCGGCGTACGAGTCCATGGCAGCGATGCCCAGTCCGAGAGCCTCGAACTGGGTCATCGTGGAGGCCACGGCGTCGGCGTTGCGCAGCTGCACCTCGAAGGTGCCGACCGCGTAACCGACCTCGTTCACAAGCTCCTGCTCGGAGATGCCCGTGGCGACAAAGTCGCGCACCAGCTGGGTGACCAGCTCGACGGCACGCTCGATGTTCTTCGGGTTGACCTGCAGGTCGATGCCGAACTTCCCGCCCGCGAAGGTCGGGTCGCTGAAGGCGGAGTACACGCCGTAGGTCAGGCCGTTCTGCACGCGAACCACCTTGAACAGGCGGCTCGTGAAGCCACCACCGAACGCGGCATTGGCAATGCGCGCGGCGGCGAAGTCTTCGGCAGTACGGACCAGCTCCGACGCGTAGCCCAGCGAGATGCTGGCGCTGCGCTTGTCGGGGACGTGCACGTCGATGCGCTTGCCGGCATTCAGCACGGCAGGCATCGCCACCTCGATGGCACGCGGCTCGTCGCCTTCCCAGGCGCCGAGCGTGGACTCGATGAGCGCGACCGCTTCGTCGACCGTGATGTCACCGACCACGCTGAGCACCGCGCCCTTCGGCGTGTAAGCGCTCTTGTGGTAAGCGACCAGGTCGTCGCGGGTGATCGTACCCAGCTCGACCAGGCAGTCCTTG
>CAZBOX010000139.1:0-14840 GCA_964493595.1 uncultured Candidatus Obscuribacterales bacterium
ATCTTATCACTAACTGCTTGATTCGACCAAGATCAATATTAAGAGGAAAGGGGAGCCGCCGCCGGCTCCCCTCGAGTTATCAATGTGAATCGGCGGTGTGCGCAGTGGTCGCTTGAGAAATCAGCTCCTGCGACAGTTGTGGAGGCACTTGGGAGAGATGGGAGAATTTCCAGGTGTAATAACCGAGTCCTTGCGTCAAAGTGCGCAATTCAATGATGTAATCCCAGAGTTCTCCGCGCGGAATGTTGGCTGTCACTTCATCCCAGCCCTGGCGCTCGGGGTTTGGACCGTATCCCAGAATTTGGCCGCGCAAGCCGGTTACTTGCGAGAGCACTCCCGATGTGTACTGGCTCGGGATATGGATTTTCACTTCCGCAATCGGCTCCAGAATGAAGGGATGCGCTTTGGCTAAACCGTCGCGCATCGCCAGAATGCCTGCCATTCGGAATGACATTTCATCGGAGTCGACATCATGGAAAGAGCCATCGAAGAGATTGACGGAAACATCGACCAGCGGGAAATTTGCAAGTGTCCCGCGCGCCAGCGCTTCTTGCACGCCTTTTTCGCAGCCCGGAATGTATTGTCTGGGTACCGAGCCACCCACGATTGATTCTGAAAACTTGTTGCCGGCGCCTCTTTCCAGCGGTTCGATACGCAAATAGACTTCTCCGAATTGTCCCCGACCGCCGGTTTGTTTCTTGTGCCTTCCGTGACCTTCGACCTTTGCTTGAATTGACTCTTTATATGAGATCTTCGGCTTGTGAGTATCGAGTTCGATGTGATACTTGCGCTCCAGTCTCTGTCTGGAAAGAGTGAGGTGCACTTCGCCCTGTCCGTAGAGGCAGTATTCATGCGTATCCGGGTCACGATCGACTTTTAGAATCGGATCTTCCTCAGTCAATTTGCCGAGCAAGGTGGAAAGTTTTGCTTCATCGTTGCGATTCTTGGGAGCGATGGCTAACGAATAGAGCGGTGGTGCCTCAGGAGGGGCAGGCATTTGGGTCGTTTCTTTTTCAGTCACTAAGGTGTCGCCTGTGCGTGGCGTTTCCAGTCTGGCCAGAGCGACTATTGAGCCTGGTCCTGCAGACGGCATGGTTTCTTGCTTCTTGCCCTGCAACCAGTACAAGCCGCCTACCCTTTCTTTGGCGCCGCTCTTATTGATGTCCACCAATTGAGAGTCGCCTGTGATGGTGCCGGAAAACACACGCGTCAAGGAGAGCTTGCCGGATTGAGGATGGATGTATGTGCGAATTACCTGCGAGATAACAGGACCATCTTCTTTGACATTGATTACTTTGCCGTCTTTGTCCTTGTATTCACGTTCGGCAGGAGACGGGCAGAGCGAAAGAAGGGCATCGAGAAGTGAGAAGACTCCTGCATCCGTATGAGCCGAGCCGACCAATATCGGCACGAAAGTACCGGCTTTGACACCGGCTTTTAGATCTTTCTCGAGCATTTCAATCGGTGGCTCGTTGCCTTCCAGCACCATCTCGAGAAGATTGTCATCTGTGTCTGCCAGCGATTCGATCAATTTTTCTCTTGCTGATTCCAGATCTTCTTTTAGATCTGAGGGCACGTCAGTGTGTTCCGGCTTTCCTTGGGCCCCGTACTTGAAGGCTTCTTTCTTAAGCACATCTACATAACCAGTCAAAGAGCCGCTGATAATCGGATAATGCAGAGGAGCCAGTGGACGAGGTGTTTTCGTGCCGGGCATGTTTTTCAGTACGGACAAAGTTTCTGCGAAGCTGAGATCCGGCTTGTCCAGCTTGTTGACGAAGACTAATCTGGCAACGCCAATCTCTTCCGAGAAGCGCAGCAAGCTGTCCATTTGTATAAGTCGATTGGGATCAGGTTCGACTACGAATACAGCAATATCGCAGCCCATCATGGCAATTTTCGCTTCTTCCTGAAAGTCGATGAAGCCTGGGCAATCGAGAATGTTGAATAGCGTATCGTGGTATGTCGTACGAGCCATCGACACTTGTGTGGAAATTTGACGGCTCACTGCTTCAGGCTCGTAGTCTGTAGTCATCGTGCCTTCGTTTATCTTTCCGCGCCTGGAGATTGCGCCTGTAAGGTGAAGGATGGCTTCCACGAGACTGGTCTTGCCGCTGCGGTTCAATCCGACCACGGCAACGTTGCGAATCTTGGCGACACTTGTCACTGCTCTTCTCCTTTGTTGGCAAGAGGGCTTGACTATATATATGGTTCGTATCGGCTAAGACTAACGATCGAGGTGACTTTCTTCAAGGGTAAGCAGACGAATTAATCTGTTGGTCTGCTGCAAAGCCTCTTCATAAGCGCTTTTGGCGTGTTCTGACTGGACAGAGCGACCCGTTTAATGTGACTGCCCTTCGTATGTCACAAACCGCTGTTATTCTCCTGGCACAAGGGCGAAGACCCTTCTCCTGCTCCCCCCGCAAGCAATGCAATAAACGCCGAAAGGCGAGTCTAAGTGCATCGCGTTTCTAAATCGAAGGATTCAAACCATGGCAGAACTGAATGTTTGGCAGAAAGTCGATAAAGCAGAACAGTCTCTCAAAGCCGGCGATTTCAACGGGCTCAAAGAAGCGGCAGTGATTTCAGGCGAAGGGCAGCATACGTTCATGTCCACACTGGCAGACCGTCTGAAGAACTCACAAACGGCTTTACCGGACCTGCAAATCGTTGATGTCGATAAAGACGGCAGTCCTGAGAAGATTTCAGTTAAGGGTCTGACTCTTCAGAAAGACGGGCAGAAGCTCTCTGTCCAAGCTGAATCTTTAGCAACACGCATGGGCGAAAAACTTACCGGCGCCTGGAAATCCGTCAAGGAAACAATCGGTGAGACGCTCGGGGGCGCAGTCGATTCCACAAAAGTAGGCGATGCGCTCAAACGTGCCAACACCAATGACAGCGAATTGAATCGCCGTTGGGAGCGCCAGATGAAAGAAGCCGGTATTTAGCAAATACCGGCTTCTCAGAATTGTTTGTATGGCTTTTCGAGACTATCTCATCGTGTCGGCGTACGAGCCGCTGGATTGGGAGAATGGAGTCAAATCGTCTTGTGATTTCAGTCCGAGGGTGTTTCCGAAGAACAGCTTGGCTAGCTTCTTGCTGTTGCTCACGATAGCCGGGAATTGAACGTTGTAATTCCTCTTGGTAAAGACTATGAAAGGCGTCTTGTCGGGCAGGAAATAAGTGAAACCGGCATTTACTGTCTTGGTTCCGGGAAGGTTGGCCAGGTCTGCTCCGCATGACAAAGCAACAACTGCCGAGAAGAAGAAGATCGGTCCAAAGAAGGCATGCACCCACATCGCTTCTTTTACTTTGATCAAGGAGTTTTCTTTAGGCGGCAGGACGCAAACCCAGGGCGAGATCAGGGTAAATGGAAGAAACCCTTGCCAGTACCACATTTTTCCCTTGATAAATGCCATGTAGCCTTTGTGGATGTAAACGCAACCCATTAGCATCAGAAGGATGCCGATGAGCATGTTTATTTGATCTTGACTCATTTAATAAGCCCCGCACCGGACTGGTAAGCCTTTGCCTGCAATATGCCAGCATCTCTAGTTTACTACGTCTGCAAAGCTCCTGCGGAGCCTGTATCAAAGGGGTGAAAACCTGAAATAGCCCGATTTAGCGGTCTTGAGCCACAGCCCCAAAAGTACCGCAAAAGCCCTTCTCTTAAGCGGCTGTTACAGCCCCGCGTGCCGCCTGTGGCAGGTTTCGGCGCTTCGGATACAATAGCTTTCCCTTATCGGAGACTTTTGACATGCCATCCAGATTAAAGCGCAATCAGTCGTGCGGGCAATTGGGAATCGGCGACGTTTCTCGCGAAGTTGTCGTGGCTGGCTGGGTGCATGTGCGGCGCGACCTGGGCGGGCTGATTTTTATCGAGCTCAGAGACCAAACCGGTCGAGTGCAGCTGGCCGCCGATCCCAATCGCAATAAAGAAGTCCATGCAGAGCTGAGCACGCTCAAGAACGAGTATGTCTTGATTGCCAAAGGCAAAGTCACGGCGCGTCCTGCCGGCAGCGAAAACCGGGAAACACCCACGGGGCTTATCGAAATCTATCCGGATCAAGTGGAAATATTGAATACGGCCAAACCTTTGCCTTTTCAACTCGACCAGGGTGATGCAGTAAACGAAGAACTGCGCTTGAAGTACAGATTTCTCGATCTAAGAAGAGCGGAGATGAATAACAATCTGAAACTCCGGCATCGAGTCACACAGGCAATACGCAGGGCTTTGGACGGCAACGGATTTATCGAGGTGGAAACACCGATTCTCACGAAAGCCACTCCTGAAGGGGCAAGAGACTTCCTTGTCCCCAGTCGCTTGAATCCTGGAAATTTCTATGCTTTGCCGCAATCTCCGCAACTGTTCAAGCAAACGCTGATGATAAGCGGTATAGACCGCTACTACCAGGTGGCGCGATGCTTCAGAGATGAAGATTTAAGAGCTGACAGGCAGCCGGAATTCACGCAGATCGATATCGAACTTTCTTTCACTGACGAAGAAGAAGTGCAAGCCGTCACGGAAAAACTACTGACCGCTGCCTTCAGCGAAGCCGGTATAGAACTGAAGCCGCCCTTCAGACGCCTGGCTTACAAGGAAGCGATGGAGAAATATGGCAACGACAAGCCGGATCTGCGCTTTGAGATGGAAATCAAAGACCTGACCGAAATTGCCAAAACTTGCAATTTCAAAGTCTTCCGTGAAAATGCGGATCAAGGCGGGGTGCTTAAAGGCATATGCCTGAAAGGGGGCGCCGAAAAAGATCCTGTCTCTAGAAAAACACTTGATCTATGGACCGAGTCCGCTAAAAAAGATGGCGCAAAGGGTCTTGCGTGGGTGATCTTCGGCAAGGATGGCACACGCTCGTCGGGAATCGATAAACATTTGACGCCTGAAGAAATGGACAAATTGAAGTCTCTTTCCGGCGCAGAAACTGGAGATGTATTGCTGCTCGTCTCCGACAAGTTCTCAGTCACAGTCAATGTATTGGGCCGCCTGCGACTCAAGATTGCGGAGGAGCGCGGCTTGATCGACGAGAGCCGGCACGAGCTGCTCTGGGTTGTCGACTTTCCTCTTTTTGAGTACGACGAAAAAGAAGGTCGGATGATGGCTGTTCATCATCCTTTCACTTCTCCCAATCTTGAAGACGCGCAATATCTCGAATCGGATCCAGGCAGAATCCGCGCCCGAGCCTACGATATCGTCTATAACGGGGTTGAAATCGGTGGCGGGTCCATTCGTATTCACGATCAAGAATTGCAGAGCCGTGCCTTCCAAGCGATAGGAATTGATCGCGAGCAAGCACGCGACAAATTTGGATTTTTGCTGGATGCTCTCGAATCCGGTGCTCCCCCGCATGGCGGGCTGGCTTTGGGTCTCGATCGTATCGTTATGCTGCTGATGGCTGTTCATCATCCTTTCACTTCTCCCAATCTTGAAGACGCGCAATATCTCGAATCGGATCCAGGCAGAATCCGCGCCCGAGCCTACGATATCGTCTATAACGGGGTTGAAATCGGTGGCGGGTCCATTCGTATTCACGATCAAGAATTGCAGAGCCGTGCCTTCCAAGCGATAGGAATTGATCGCGAGCAAGCACGCGACAAATTTGGATTTTTGCTGGATGCTCTCGAATCCGGTGCTCCCCCGCATGGCGGGCTGGCTTTGGGTCTCGATCGTATCGTTATGCTGCTGGCCGGTTGCAAGTCGATCCGTGACGTAATTGCTTTTCCGAAGACGCAATCCGGTGCTTGCCTCATGACACAGGCACCATCGGCGGCATCAGACGAGCAATTGAAGGAAATTCACATCATCACTAATCCTCCGCAGAAAGAGCCCTCTAAAGAGGGGCAGGTGGCGTCGGCCGTTCAATAGGAGAGCCAGGGGTAAACCCTGAGGTGGCGCCTGCCGAGCCATGCTAGAATGCGATTGACCCAGCATTGGTGTTAGTCTCTCCTGAATATATTCGAGCCGGACATGATAGCGAGAGCTGAGAGCAAGACAACTCAGAAAAGCAAATCATCGCCGCATGCAAAAACGGCAGTCCTCGTGTCGTCATTCTGCTTGCTTCTGCAATGCGGACTCACTTCGTGCGGCGTCAAGTTGAAGACATCGACTGAATATCTGGTATCCGGCAATGAGTATTTCAAGATCGGAGACTATCGTCATGCCGAGCAGGAGTATCGAGAAGCCTTAAAACAGGATCCCAAAAGCGCCACTGCCAAGAACAATCTCGGTGTGATTTTGAATGAGTTGGGCAGATACGACGAGGCCATTGCTATTTTGCAAGAAGCCGTCAATGCAGATCCAAAAAATTCCATCGCAAGGTATGTACTTGCTATGGCTCTGACGCACAAGGGTGATTTCGACGCAGCGATTGATCAAGCCCGGGAAGCTTCCACACTGGATCCTAAAGAACCCCAGGCTTATAAAGCACTTGGTGATGCAGCCGTGGCAAAAGGCGACGTCAAAACAGCGGTAGAGGCTTATCGCTCGGCGACGATTGTCGATCCTACTAATGACGCCAACCACCATCGCCTGGCAGAAGTGCTGGGGCAGGCAGAGGACCTGGAAGGCCAAATTCTCGAGGAGAATAAGTCTCTGGAACTGAATCCAGGCAACAATGATGCGCGTATCGGATTGGCGCTTGCCTTTAATAAGAGAGGCGATGTCGATGACGCGGTCAAACAGCTCAAGAAGGTGCTGGAAGACGATCCTGACAACGAGAATGCCAAGAAATACTTGAAGGAATTCGATACAAGCTATTCCAAGTAGAATCCGGCGGCATTGAAAATTTCTCGCGCTGGCATTGAACTTTTTCTTGGCGGCGAACGTATTAGTAATTAACCTGTCAAAAATGATTTCCAGGATAAGGAGGTCTATATGTTCGCGCGCATTTACTCGGGCGGTCTTATCGGCGTTGATGCTTACCGGATTGAGGTCGAGGTCGATTGCAGTGGTGGTATAGGACAAATTCAGATTGTTGGATTACCTGATGCTTCAGTTAAGGAGTCGCAGGAAAGAGTCAGAGCAGCGATCAAGTCTTGCTCTTTCCTCATGCCGCCCGGAAAAAAGTGGGTGGTTAATATGGCTCCTGCAGATACGAGGAAAGAGGGTCCTCTGTACGATTTACCGATTGCCGTCGGAATACTTGCTTCCACAGGACTCATTAATAAGGAGCACACTTCCAAATTCTGGCTTGTCGGAGAGCTTGGCTTGGACGGCTCGGTCCGGGCTGTGACTGGTATTCTGCCTATTGCCATTGCTGCAAAGGAGCAGGGCGCCGCGGCGATTATTGTTTCGCAAGGAAATGCCGAAGAAGCGTCACTTGTGGACGGACTGAATGTGTTTGCTGTCAGCCACTTGCTTCAAGCCTGCCTTTTGCTCAACGAGCCTGATAGTCTTACGCCGCACCAGTTAAATGCAAGAGCTAATTTCGAAAAGCGCTCCAGGCGCTTCAAGCAGTTCGCTGATTTGCGCGAAGTAAAAGGTCAAGTGCAGGCTAAGCGAGCGCTTGAAATAGCCGCTGCAGGACGTCACAACCTACTTATGATTGGCCCTCCAGGATCCGGAAAATCCATGCTTGCGCAGCGATTGCCTGGTATCATGCCGCCCCTTTCATTTGAAGAAGCTCTCGAGCTGACCAAGCTGTACAGCGTTGCAGGTCTGGTCACCGATCGCTCTTCACTTGTGCACGATCGCCCTTTTCGCGCACCGCACCACACGGCAACAGCGGTCGGTTTAACCGGTGGCGGCGCCAATCCGAAACCGGGGGAAATTTCACTCTCTCACAAAGGCGTTCTATTTCTCGATGAGCTGACGGAATTCCCTCGTCATCACCTGGAGACATTGCGGCAGCCACTGGAGACGGCCAATATTGTGATCAGCCGAGCCCAACAGACGATTACTTATCCGGCATCATTTCTCTTGGTGGCTGCCTGCAATCCGTGTCCCTGCGGATACAAAGGAGACAATGTCAAATTTTGCGTCTGCACGCCTTCGCAAGCGGATAAATATTGGAATCGCATATCGGGGCCCCTTCTTGATCGAATTGACTTGCATGTAGAAGTAGGCCGATTGAAAGAGGATGAGCTTGCCGGTGTACCGGAAGGTAATTCATCGCAGGAAATTCGAGCAAGAGTATTGAAAGCGGTAGGACGCCAGCGCGAACGCCTTGCCGGTGAGCCTTTTCACTTCAATGGTCAGATGACTCAAAAACAACTGACTCGTCATTGTCGCATCGATGAAGAATGTCGATTTCTGCTGGCGCGAGCTGTGAGCCAAATGGGTTTGTCGGCGCGCGCGCATGATCGAATCTTGCGCATATCGAGGACGATTGCCGATCTGGAAGGTGAAAAGGATATTTCAGCGCTTCACCTGGCCGAAGCCTTGCGCTTTCGATCGAGAAGCGATGCCTACAAAGGAATGTTCAATCCCACCGCCAAGATCTATTGAGCATTTCAGTCGGCCTTTCGACCTGAGAAAAAGTGCTTATGCAATTGCTTTATGGACTTATCTGCGTCTTCATTGCTGACTACAAAGCTCAAGTTGATATCCGAGGCGCCGCCCGAAATCATGATTATGTTGACATTCGTAAGAGCGCTGAATACTTCTCCGGCAATGCCGCTTTTATCTCTGAACTGGCGTCCAACAACAGAGACGATTGAGACATCGGTCATTATTCTTACATCGCCGAGATCCTTTAGTTCTCTGATGATTGCATCGAGCTCGTCGGTTCGATCTACGGTTAGTGAAACGGAAACTTCGGAGGTGGCGATCAGATCGATGGAGGTTGAATGCCTATCGAAAATATCAAAGACCTTTGACAAAAAACCATGCGCCATCAGCATCTTGAAGGAGCTTATGAAGAGAGCCGTGATGCCCTTTTTGGCGGCAATTGCACAAATGGGACGGGAATCATCTTCGGGACGGTCGATTTCTTTGTCTGCTTTGATGATCGTGCCTGGATTGTCCGGGCGCATTGTATTGAGGATGCGCACTGGAATTCCCTGCTCGATGGCCGGCTTGATAGTCAGCGGATGCAAGACTTTTGCTCCAAAATAAGCCAATTCAGCAGCTTCCTGGAAGCCGACTTCATGTATTACTTCGGCCTCCGGTACAAGTCTTGGGTCGGATGTCATCATTCCGTCCACATCGGTCCAAATTTGTATTTCGTCCGCATTGAGTGCGGCACCGAATATGGCGGCACTATAGTCGGAACCACCTCTGCCCAGGGTCGTTGTGACGCCGTTTTCCGTTGCTCCAATAAAGCCTTGCGTGATGACAATTTTTCCCTCTTTGGCGGGCTTGGCCATCTTTGTCTTTGCCTTCTTCTCGATCTCATCGCTCAGTGGAGTGGCTCGCCCAAAGGTGTCGTCCGTTGCCATAACTTCTCTGGCATCCACCCAGACACTGGCGGTGCCGCTCTGTTCTGCAATTGCCGCAACGACTTTGGAAGAGAGGATTTCGCCCATGCCTGAGATGGCGTCAATGGAGCGCTTAGACAACTCGCCCAGATAGCTGACTCCTTTGAGAATTACCTCGAGTTCTTCAAAGTGAGGAGCGAGGCTGTCTTTCACTTTCTGTGAGTAGTCTGAGTCTTTGCCGAGGGCCTGGTCGATAGCGTCATCGTGCTTTTTGCGGATCGATTGCAGCTCCGCGAGGGCTCCTTTGAGATCTCTGGACACTGATTTCTCTCCGGCGGCAAGCAGAGCGTTCGTGACGCCCGACATGGCCGACAGCACTACCAGTGGTGCGGCTCCCTTGTGATTCGATTTGGCTTTATTGACTATGGACAGCACGTCTTGCATTCGTTCGGCAGAGCCGACCGACGTGCCGCCGAATTTCATGACCAGCATTTGCTACTCCTGCCAGCTGTGAACGCGACAAGAGCTACTTTAAATGGTTGAGAGGGCTGTATGTATTACCTGCGGTAAATCTCTTTACCTGCGGTAAATATCAGCACCCAGACCACGGAATTTATCTTCGAGATTTTCGTAACCGCGGTCCATGTGGCGCAGTCCTGTGACCTCTGTCACCCCTTCTGCACCAAGACCGGCGATAACCAGAGCGGCAGCTGCTCTGAGGTCGCTGGATTTGACTTCGGCTCCCGTCAATTTCGGCACGCCTTTGATGACGGCGGCATTGCCGGTGAGCGAAATATCGGCACCCATGCGTCTCAATTCGCCAACTTGCATGAAACGATTTTCGTAAATCGTCTCTGTGATTATCGAGGTTCCTTCAGCCGTTGCCAGAACCGACATCATCGGTGCCTGCAAATCGGTAGGATAGCCGGGATAAGGCAAGGTGGTGCAGTCTACAGGCTTGATCAGCTTGCCCGACTTGACCTTGATGATGTCTGGAGAATAGATCGATACTTCGGCCCCCATCTCCTGCATCTTGCTGATTACGGAGTAGAGGTGATGAGGATTGCAATTCTTCAGAACGATTTCACCGGTGGTCGCCATTACAGCAAAGAGGAAAGTACCGGCTTCGAGGCGATCGGGAATAGTGTCGATGGTCGCGCCGTGCAGATCGGAAAGCTTCACGCCGTCGATAACGATCTGATAGGTGCCGGCGCCGGTGATCTTGGCGCCCATCGCATTACAGAAATCTGCCAGATTGGCGATTTCCGGGTCTTGAGCGGCGTTCTCGATGATCGTTTGCCCTTCAGCCAGCACTGCTGCCAGCATGATGTTTTCGGTAGCGCCATTGGATGGACGATCGAGATAGATTCTCTGTCCCACCAATTTTTCAGTCGTGGCATGGACATAACCATGTTCACACCAGATTTCTGCGCCAAGCGCTTTCAAGCCGCGCTCGTGCAAGTCGATTCTTCTTTCGCCGATAGCACAGCCGCCCGGAAGCGATACTTTGGCTTGGCGGCAACGGGCTACCAGTGGTCCGAGTACTACAAATGAAGCTCTCAACTGGCTGACCAGTTCATACGGAGCTTCGTAGTCGGTGATGTCGGTGGCGTCGATGATCACTTCATCTTTGCCGATAGTCACTTTCGCACCCAGAGTGCGGATGACGTCCGCCATCATATGGACGTCGGTCAAATTAGGGACGTTGCGCAAGACGGACACACCAGGCGCAAGCAGTGCCGCTGCCATCATTTTCAGCACTGAGTTCTTGGCGCCGGAGATTGTCACCTCGCCGTTCAACGGCTTGCCACCACGAATGATGATGCGTTCTTCGGACTCTTGCGAACCTGGTTTGGTCGGAGGATCTACTCTGGAAATTTGTGGTGTCATTCTTTAATGTGCCGCTTCTAGGGAGTTGCCGGAATTCAGGATTCGTATTTTGGATCTTTTGCGCTCTACTCCAAAGACGCAAAGGACCAGATCGATATGTAGTGTGGGTGCCGAGATTTTGATGGATATTTGCGGGTATTCCGTTTTCTATTTTGCAAATATCTGTCGGTCACCAGTGCGCGATAATGCGCCTCTGTACTTACTTTACACTGCGAAGGTAAGCCGGATGTTAACCTAGAGGCTAAATTGTATTTGGTATAAAACTTCGTTAGGGTGTGGTCTTTTCTTGCATCCAGTCTGACTCGAAGTATGAAAAGCTAGTTCTCATCACGTTTTTTATGGATGTTAAACAGGTGTTAATTTATTTTGTCAAGCGGCTTTACGCAACTGCACAGTCGACGTTTCGCCGGTCTCCAAGCGTATTCGCTTGCGTGTTGATCATGATTGCTCTCTTGTCAGCCTGCTCAATGGGTGAAGAGGTCAAGCGAATCCAGGCTGTCAATGAGATGGAGCGTGAGCGTTCTCAGTCTCAATCGACGGACTTGACTGGTGAGCAAGTGTTTATTCGCAGTTGTAATACTTGTCATCCTCGAGGCAGGCAGGGAGTCGGCCCAGCCCTGGATCAACTGAGCGAGCATTTTGCCAGTGATGAGATGCTCAAGCGTTTTATCCGCATGGGAAAGGGCGTCATGCCTGGCAATCCCAAGGAGACACTCAATGACGTCGAGCTGGACAACTTGATCAAGTATCTGCGCGCTTTGCCCAAGCCTTGAGCAGGGTCTTAACCGGTTGGATTGACGAGCAGCTCCAGAACCCATATCAGGGTTATGCAGAAGAGCACCACGATGACAATTCGTGAGATAAGGTGCGGTCCCGACATGATGATTGGTTCAATCGGGCAGTATTTGACGAAGGAATTCGGTATCTTTTCGCGCTCCGCCAGATAGAGCGACGATATAAGCATTGGCCAGACGCGCTTTCCGTCCTGAGTCAATTTGTAGATGACGATCACGAGCTCCGGGCTTATATAAAGTTGAACTACCTGGTCCCAGTTGACCGTTTTTCTCTGAGGCCAGTACGTACCGCGATATTTGATGCCGTGCCTGCTCAGTTGCAAGCTGGAAGGGCTTATATAGGGACGCAGTCCAACGAATATAGAAACCAGCGCGATTGTTATGAAGAAGCCTTCGACGTTGATCAGCATCTTCCAATTTCCAGTCTCAACCAATTTGGACCAGCAAAATTTTGCCAGCCCCAAATATGCCGCAGCAAGAATCACGCACATCGCCAATTCCGTAGGATCCCGATTTTCTACGTAGTTGTCTTGCGAGTCTTCTAACTCTTCCGATTTTGGCGCATTCGACATGCCGGTATTAAGACCGATCTTGCAATTGCAATTAGTAAGCCTGACTGATCAGTAGACAAATGTTATTTGTTTACCTCATAGATTCTAGCAAGCCGGCAAGGGAAAAACCGATTTACCTGAAATTCAGGCTCCGAAGAGTTCTTCGCGCGCTTGCTTGGCTTTCTCTTTCAAAACTTTAGGGCTGGCGGTGGCAATCTGTTCGCTCAGCGGTGCCACTGCCCGATAAAACTCCTGGTCAAAGGCACGAGTGCGAATCACGACCGGCATTGGAACCGCATATCCGAGCACCAGTGCTTGTTGTTTCGGATCCATTTGAGAAAGAACCGTCCGTAGTGTCTGGCTGCCGGAAACTCCTGTAAAGACAGCGTCTATGTCTTTGTCGTCGTTGAGCAGCGCCGTGACGCGCGTGCCGATCTGGCTCAATATCTCAGGATCGATGCCGGAAGGGCGCTGGTCGACGATTAGCAAGGTGACCGAATACTTGCGCATCTCGCGCGCGATAATACCGAATATGGTTTGCTTGGCGACGGCGGGCGCCAGGAATTTGTGAGCTTCTTCGATGACGATCATCAGCTTGCGTGGGGCTTCCACATGTTCCGGATCGGCCTGATGGACTTCCGAGCGGCGTACATACTCTTGATGGATGCGCCGGGTAATGATGTTGGTGGCGAGCATATAGGACAGCAGGTTGTTCTGCCTGCCGAACTCCAGGACTACATGTTTGCCCGCTTGAATGTAAGACAGAATTTCATCGATATAGTTGTGCGCGACTCGTGGTTTCAGATATGGTGTCTTCTGAACCACCGTATTGAGCCGTCTTTGCAGGGTCTTGAGCGCAGTCGGGTGCCCCTTGTGAAACTGGCAAAACTCCTCAATTTCTTCGCCCGACATATCCAGAAGAGTGGCTATCCAGTCTGCGCCCATTTTTTCTCGCGCGATATAGGCGTTTTCCACAGTTGCTTCAGACAATGCCAGCTCGACCTTGAGCAGGTCCAGGTCCTCAATTTCAATCTGGTTATAGCCGATATACAGTTCATGAACGTCTGGCAAACCCCGCGCTCGCGATGACTCTTTGTCGAGACTGAAAACGACTACGTCACCACCGAATAGTTGTTTGAGTCCTTTGACTCTGGGCGCTGATTTGCTTTCCGACATGGCTTGCCAGCCGTATTCGTTGTGCATGTCAAAAACCAGTACGGAGGCTATGTCTTTGCTGATCACGCCGCAAAGAAAAATGCGTGTGAGAAAGGATTTGCCCGTGCCTGATTTACCGAAAATTCCATTGGAGCGCTCGATGAAGCGATCGAGGTTGACGCAAATGGGTGTCTCCATATTCAGAGGTTTGCCGACATTGAAATATGAGTTGTTGCGGTCGTTTTCGTCTTCTTTTCCAAAAACCAGCGCAAAGTCGTTGTGGGAAGCCTCGAAAACAGGAGAGAAATGGCTGGGAATAGTCTTCACCGGACGCAGTCCGGATTCACCATTTTCCGCTTCCAGCGAATTGCCTGACTCGAGCATCAGCATGGGCTGAACTTTCACTGTTCCGTAGGTGGAGAAGCCGGAGAGCACTTCGAGAATGAATTCGTCATTGCCGGGTGGACTGGAGAGAATATTTGGATTGGAGGTGGCCAGCGAAACATCGGTAAGCATGCTGAAAAAGCGGGTGCGCTTGCCTTCCACCACGACGAAGCGTCCGACACGCAAATCTTCAACGGACTGGCTTTTGTCCAGCCGCATTTCCAGCCCTGTCGAAAGAGAGCCTTGCGTAATAATGCCCAGGTAGTTCGAACGCTTTGCCATCCTTACAGTTTAGTCTGTAAGTCGGCTATACGGTAAAACCGAGCGCTTTGGCAAAGGCCTGAACCGCCGCTTCCTTCTGAGAGGCTTCGAAAATCTCTTTTTTGAGGATCTCGCTTTCTTCGTTGCCGCGATATTCCGACAACGTATAGACCAGAGGCTCGTGCAAGCTTCTCTCCAGTCTGTACAAATTTCCATTTTCGCCCGTGGCGCCGACCAATCCCCAGACACCGTCCAGAGACTTGAAAATATCGTCGATCGTATGCGGCCACTGCGGTCTCATCAGTACGCCCATTTTTTCCTCCTCAAATACCCGACATCTGTGAATCTGGATGAACGAAAGACCATTGCTTTTACCGGGGGTTCACTCTGGTCACCCCAGCCACGAGAGTAAATGCAATGGCTGCTTATGCTTGAGGCA
>CAZBOX010000140.1:0-14540 GCA_964493595.1 uncultured Candidatus Obscuribacterales bacterium
TGGACACGCTTATATTTCTTTGCCAGCGCATTCGTTGGCTCGGTCACGGCCTTGTATTTTGGACTAATGAACGCCCACGCAAACCTGCTTTGCCTCGGCTTTATCACGAGCGGAGGTTTGGTAGCAGCGCTCGGCTTTAGAATAAGTGACCTTTTTGTGCGCCGGGTGGGCGAGTCGTTGCTCTTCGTAGGCTTGCTACCGCTTGTTTTCGGACAGCAAACTCTGGCAATAACAGCGATTGGAGCGCTCGCGCTGCCTCTTATAGACAGCATCTACAAGCCTTACGATAGGCAGAACGCCTCCACCATTCGGTTCGGACTTAACTCTTACATACTGCTGCTCCTGGGCGTGATGTCGGTGAAGGTATTGGGAGGATGCTCAATCGGCACAGCCTGGACACTGGGAGCGATGGCGCTTCTTCTGCGCGGATTTTCTAAAAATGACCGCGCATACAGAAAAGCAGCTCTCGCCGCGGGATTGGTCTCAGTCGCATGGCTTTTCAATACGAGAGAATTGACAAATTTTTCGACTCTATTCGGAATCGCCTGGCACGATATAACCGCCATATCGCTGATCGCCGCTTCCGCCCTTACTGCATACCTGTATCAACACGCCGAGGACCGCTCGGATGCCGCACAGAGAGTAATTATTACGAGCGTATCCTGCGCCTATCTTGTCGTGCAAAAATGCTTTAGCGATGCACTGCCGAAGGACTTTCTGCCTCTAGCTTATGCTTCAGCATCTGCAATTCCAATCCTGACAGGAATGACTATCGGACAAAAGAAGTTGCGAACTATCGGCTGGACAACCGGGCTCTTGCTGTCGCTAATTACACTGGGCGCCGATGCTACGGAATGGAATATTCGCGGAGCCATTCTGCTTTCTCTTCTATTCTATGTTTTTGGTTTGCTCTTCAAAAATATGCATATCGCAAATGATGCGCCCACCTCGCTAGAGAGACACGTCGAGCATGTCTATTCGGCGATTGCGTCCGCCATCATGACCCTTATCATCGGTGCTCACGGCGGCAGGTGTATATCGCTGCTCTGGGCACTGCAAGGGCTGAGCACTCTGGTTGCCGGATTTGCTTCAAGAGACAAATTCTTGCGGGTATATGGACTTGGTCTGGTAGTCCTGGTTGCAGGCAAGCTTCTGCTTGTCGACATGGCGACTATGGAAATTGCTTACCGCATCATGTCCTTTATCGCAGTCGGTCTAATCCTGCTTGTCACTTCCTATTTCTACGTACGCTTTCCAGGAAGGGCTGCTGCTGAAGAAACCGTGGAAGCGGAGATCGAACCGGAACCGCAGACAGAAGCAAAGTCAGCTTCAGCGTAGAAGGCGGAACTCAAAGCCTACTCCACGTGGCTAGATTCTGTTTTGAGGAATCGACGCTACACGATCTCTAGTCACAAGATTGGCAAGTGTTTTTGCCAGCCCTTGACGCTTGACCTCATCAAAGGATTTGACTTCCACGATGTCGTACTTTGCGTGCTCTGCGACCAGGTCATTATCGAGAGAGGCGAGAATCTTTGGAGCTCGACGATCGTTTCCAACCTGCAGAATTGCCACCAATATTTCATCAGAGCTCTTCATTTGCTTCGTCGCATTTATGATTGCTTCCTTCGCGCGATAAGCATCTTCAGGAGCGCCATCGGTGATCATGGCAAGCAGCAGGGGCTTCGAGCTGCCGCCATTCGCGTCACGTCGTGCAAAATACTCATCAAAATGATGTTGTAAAACTTTGCTGACGTGAGTTCCACCGCTCGGTTCCACTTCATTGAAAAGGGTTTCTACCTTGCCGCCGTCGACATTGGAGTAAGAGTTGAACGCATTCGAGAACATACTGATTTTCAATCCAGACGGCAACACCTTTTTGATTTGATTGGCAAGGTTAGCGGCCTGATTGCGGCACCATTGCCAGCGGGTAATCGATTCTGCGGGGTCTTTGGCAACAACCGGCACATCATTAGCCTCTTTCTCACCGATGACCGGCTTAGCAGGCGCATTCTTCTGGTTCAGACGATATGTCATGGAAGCGGACTTATCAATTACCAGCGCCAGATCGTAAGTACCAAGTCGCTGGATCTCAGGCTCACGCAACGCAACTTCCTTCTGGAATTGCGGAAGATTGAACTCGACAAAGGTTCCGGCAAATGACGGAAGGGTAATACCAACCGACAGCATTAATGCCGTTTGCCAGACAATAAGACTTCTCGACCCGATCTTAATTCCTCTTGTGACTCCATTCATATCGTTACCCTTCCTGCTTCTTCTCTGCTTCCTTGCCCACATAAACATCACGTCGTCTTATTCAAGTTTCGGATGCGCAAAAACGGTCAGCATTTAACCCAAAGAAAGGTTGCTGTTTTCCGCTTTGTGCCGGTATCGACGCAAGTGAAGGTCTGTAGTTCCCACGAGTGCAAATTTTGTTGATCGGCAATGAAAACACCCGGGGACCGAAAAGCCAGCCCTGATAAACCTATTGCTCCGACCAATGAGCGAATCAGGTAGCCAGAAGGTCACTCGTGACTGCAAAGTAAGCAGCCAGGTGAAAACTCTGCCATAACAATCTCTCAGGCCGAACGCATTTGAAAAATACCACTATATGCGGTGCCCATTAATCAATACACCAAGATCAACTGCCGTTGGCCGGTGCTTCTGCTAAAGTCTGGGGAGCCGGTCTTTTCAGAACGGATTTCGCTAATTGACTGAGCTTGGCCAAATAAACGTAAGACACTGCTTCTTGTTGCCTTGGATAAAAAGCACGGGTGGCAAACCAATTAGTGCGTCCCAGCACCCCGTCCACCTGCCGTGGAGTAAGACCAAGCGCTTCTAATTGAGCACGTCCTTCGCTGCTGCTGTATCTCTGGTACAGATTTTGCATCTCACTTTTCGCCTCAGGACTGAGGGCTTTACCAGCAAGCTCGTTATAGAGTCCCTGACTCATTGTCTCGTGCGCCTTGCGCGCCATAGGCAGCGGCGCAAACTCTAGAGTAGTTTTCGGCACCCTGAAAGCGTAACCGAGGTCTATATTATGGACTTTATCCGAAACAGACATATTCATCGCATGGTTGTCCCACTCGCCCATCACCATGCGGTGCGTGAATGCGTCCGCGTAGCTCGTCGAAAGCGAAGTGGATGATTTCAAAACTTCTGTCGCCTTTGGTCTAGGAACGGCAAGATTCTCCGGCAACCCGACATTGCTGCGCACATGCTCAACTAGATTGGGACCATTCATCTCCTGAATATAGCCGGAGTAGGATTTCCCGTTAATCTCAGCCGTGCGTGCCACAGTTGCGGGGACATTGGTCTTAAAACCTAAACCGTTCATCCCATAACCGGCAATCTCATTCTGCATCCGTATAGCAAAGGCTTCGGTTCTGTCGTTCGGTCTGAATACCGCAGGTATTACCTCACCCGACTCTGTTTTGACCTTACCAAACCAGGTTTCGGTGTGCAGACCAGTCGCTTGCCGCTCCGGAATAAAGGTGCCGTCACGCAATAGCTGCTGCCTGGCGTCAACGATTTCGCCTCGTTGGAATGGTGTAGTGCGCGCCCTCTCCATGGCGCCCGGCGCATCCGCTTCCAACCGAGTGCCCCTAGTCGCTTGCCAGGCACCCACACGCCCTGCAGCGGCGTCAAAAGCGCCCTGCATCAATGATTTGGTGGTTAGCTCTTTGAGATCCAGCTGCCCGTCTTCGCGAATCTGCCTGTCTAGTTCACGACCGAATCCAGTGGTAAGACCCATCGTGCCGGCAGATGCCGTGTAGAGATAGGAAGGCTTGTACGCTACGGCGCCTCTTGTCTTATTAAACGCAGTGGCAAAGAGCGCATCGTTTACCCCGAATGCAAACGCATCAATGGCGAGCGCTGCCGGATTGGCGGTTACGGAAAGTGTTCTTGCCATGCCCTGAGACAGGCTGAATTCACCCTTTGCGTCATAGTAATTATTGCGAGTGAGCATCGCATCAGAGCCGCGATTGATTATGCCCAGCCCTAAGCCGGTTGTAGCTGGAGTAAGACCGTGCCCCTCAAAAACACGGAAAGACGCCTTCAAGAGCGCGCCTTTGCCCAGCCCAAGCCCAGCATCGGTGAGCTGGTTCTGCATCGTATCGCCCACTTTAACCTCATCCGACATATAGGCGAGAGCCAGCGACGGCAGGGCCACCCGACCCTTCATAAATATGGGTACCGTCTTGAGAAAGCCGCGCATGTAGCCTGACAGTTCGTCAGCATCTTTTTCTGTGCTTGCAATTGATTCGGCAAGCGGGCGCACCGCGGCATCCAGATAAGAATGCATCTTGGGGGAGCCATCAGCGGGTTTTCCTATAGCAGGATTCCGAATTGAATCAGGAAGGGCACTGGCAACCATAAAATTGCCAATGCCGACATTCTCAATGGTCAGCCCGGGATCAGCCCCCGCCTTGGGCTCATCCTTTTTCGTTGAATCGTTTGGCGATTCCATTCCACCCATACGCTAAATGGTTCCCTGTGTGCATTTCGGGCTCTATAGCCAATGTTCGAAGGAAGACCGAAACTTCCCTCTATCTATGTGCCCAAAAACTCTTCAAAGTAAAGCAGGCATGGCGAATTCGGTCTTCAGGGACATAAACGCGGCAAAAACCGGCTCCTGCCAAAAAAGGATTTCAGTAGCAGTTTCGCAACAGTTTAGTAGCCAATCCAAAACAACTGGCGAATAAATTGGTTGCATAAGCAGCCCCGCTGCACTTCCCCCCGCAATTCACCACAGACATCAGCCCGGCGCTGAAACAAGTCTCTAGGTTATTACTAAGGAGAAATCTTATGACTGCCCATGATGTGACTGCCCATGATGTTGTAGCCAACGTAGAGAATGCTGAAAAATCCGGTGGCATTAATGCAGCCTACGAACAGTTTAAAACCGAAGTTGACACTATCAACAGAAGCGTCCCCGCGGCTGAGCGCGAAAAGCAACTAGCAGTCATGACCTCCGAACTGAGTAATGCAGGTCTATTGCCGGAATTGTCTTTGAAGTGGGCGCAGGAGCATAGATTCGAGATCACCAAAGAGGGGCAGTTTAACCGCACGGACCTCAGTTATTTCAAGAAAGGAAATGACGCGGTCTCCCAGGCAATGGCAGGGGCTTTGCTGGAACAGTACGATGAACTGCGCCAGAAGCACGGAGACTTTGGGTTGTTCCCACATGGTTTCAACCTAAATAGAGACTGGTTTGGCTATGACGCCATCTCCAAAGAAGATTTGAACAACGCTGTAGACGAACTGCAAAAGAAACACGACGACGGAATCAAAGACCACGAATACGGCATTACGGCCGGAAAGATGGCGCAACAGCTTGACTCTCAAGAAGACGGCGACGGTCTTTTCAAAAAACTGGCTGGCTGTGACGGCGACGCCGACTCCATCTCCCTTCTAGACGTAAAGAATGCGCTCATGGCTGACAACTACTCTGGAAAAACCATGCTCACGGCAGAGGAACGCCAGATCACAACGACACTCTACAAAGACTGGAACCAACCCTACGTCAAAAAGCTCATGGATGAAAACGGACACATCAGCGCTGAAACTTTGTCAGCCAGCAAAGCGATGTTAGCAGCCGAAGAGGGGCAGGCTGGAGAGGACGCAGCTAGCAGCCCAGACGGAACAGGGTTTTTCAGCAGCATAGCCAGCACTGTTACCGACGCGGCCAGAGCGATTGCCGATGCTGTCCAAGCACAACAGGTCGAAGTTCAACCAGGCGATGGATTCGACCGCATTGCTCGCCGAGTGCTGGTTCAGCGCGGTATTCAACCAAGTGAATCACAAGTCATCGCATACGCAAAACAAATTGCTGAATTGAATCAAATGAGCAGAGAATCCACCGTTCTGATGGCTCACGACAAGCTCATGCTGCCCCAAATCCAGGGCTAATAAAAGACAGACAAGTTTCTGCGCACGGGAAGAAGGGAGTTCGCGTTTCACGCAAGTGAGAGGCGGACTCTCTGTTTTTACAGACCCTAAAAGCATGGGGACGTCTACACCACATGCGGTGACTACTGGGTTGGTGATAACGATGGTAACTGGTTCCGGCTCGACTAGAAGAGCGCCAACCTGTTGGCAACACCGATTAAATCAATAGCTCCTTTTTGGTTCTGAATGCCATAATCGGAGCATGCAAAACAGGTCGACTCTGAGGCTCAATATTCTGGCACTGGTAATTGTGCCGGTGGCCTTCCAGATCATCCTTTTGGTCACACTCTCCAACCTGCTGGGTCAGGCGGACAGACAGCTGGAAAGAGCAGTAAGAGCGCAAAAAATCACAGAAGGCATCAATTCGATATCGAAGCAGATGTACGACGCTTTCTTTATGTTCAGCACCGAGAAAAATGACGATCTGCTCACGAGAGAAGCGCTGGAACCAATCATAGAGAAATTTCGCAAGACTTATGATGAACTGGGTGTGCTGACCGCCGGCGACCGACACGCACACTCGATGATTGTCAGCTCAATGGCAGCGGCCACGCGCAGTGTCGAACTTATGGAGATACTGCGCGGCAGCCAGGAGCGGGATGGACGAACCGCCGCGGCCAGGGCTTTTCGCCGCCCCTACTGGTTTGAACTCAGGAAACAGACCAAGGTAATATTGACTCCGGAATTTTTGTCTTTGCGAAGGGAAGAAGAGCAGGTGGCCGAAGCGGCGCCGCTTGTGCAAAAGGAAATTCGAGACAAAATACAAATTGTGGCTTGGAGCACAGGCATACTCCTGGCAGCGTTTGTCAGCTTCCAGGCTTTTTACCTGACAAGAAAAATTGCAGACAAAATCGCCAGACTGAGAGATAACACCTTACGCCTGGCGAGCAATGTTCCACTTCATCCAGTTCTGCCGGGTGACGATGATCTCTCCCAGCTCGATCAGGTTTTTCACCGCATGGCGCATGAATTACAAGCAGCCGCTCGTAAGGAGCGGGCGCTACTGGATAACGCACGAGATTTGATATGCTCGATTGATGCTGGAGGTAAATTCGTCGAGGTCAACCCGGCATCGGAATTACTCCTTGGTTATAAACCAGATGAGTTGCTGGGCTCTCATTTGATCGACTTTTTGGCGGGCAACGACGTTTCTGCAGTGCTGGCTAACTTCGACAAAATTCAAGCCGGTGGTGAACAAGCCAGCTCATTCGACACTCAGTTGGTTCGCAAGAATGGCGGAGTGATTGATGTTACATGCTCAGCGCAGTACGCGGAAGAAGAGAAGCTCACATTTTGCGTTTTCCATGATACGACCGAAAGGCGCGCCGCAGAACGGCTTCGACAGGAAGTCGTGGCGATGGTGACGCATGATTTGAGAACGCCTTTGGGAACAGTCAATAATGTCTTCGATTTTCTGCACAGAGGTCAGCTTGGCGAGCTCAACGAAAAGGGACAGAGATTTGTCGAATCAGGACTGCGCAATACATCGCGCATGATGAGCCTGATCAACGACCTTTTGGACATTGAAAAAATCAAGTCCGGCAATTTCGAAATTGAATGCGACGAAGTGCAAGTTCGCGATCTTTTCAAAGGGTGCACTGATTTGTACGCGACAACCGCAGCTTCGCAGAATATCAATCTTTCTGTGAGTGACACTGACGCCATAGTGTGGGGCGATCAAGATAAGCTTTTGAGACTGCTGTCCAATCTGGTCGGCAACGCCATTAAGTTCACGCCTAAAGGCGGCCAAATTTCGCTTTTGGCAGAGAAACTTGAGGGACGAATTCGTCTTTCGGTCAAAGACACCGGACCAGGAATTCCTAAAGACAAACTCGCCAGCGTTTTCGAGCGATATCTCCAGGTGGATGGCGAACACAAATCCAGCGGCTCTGGATTGGGGCTTGCCATCTGCAAAATGTTCGCCGAGGCTCACGGGGGACGGATCTGGGTAGAAAGCGACGAGGGCAAAGGTGCCGAGTTTATTGTCGATTTACCGTCCAGTGAAGGCAGGACGACGCTCTAACATCGGCACGGGAAGTTGAGCTAAAATTGACCCGGTGCAATTTCGTTGTGGGCTCGAATAAGCATGGCAAAAATTCTTGTGGTCGAGGATGACGTAGACTTTGCGTTGACTGTCGAGCATGCATTGACTTCTGCGAATCACACCGTGGAAATGGCTCATGACGGCGAATCCGCGATGGAGTATCTGCGCCAGGGTCAATACGACATCATCATTCTCGATTGGCAATTGCCCGACATCGAAGGCATCGAAATTCTCTCCAAGTTTCGCTCGCGCGGTGGCGCAACGCCTGTTCTTATGCTGACTGGAAAGAGTCAGATAAGAGACAAGGAAGCCGGTCTCGACGGAGGCGCGGACGATTATCTCACCAAGCCTTTTGACGCCAGAGAACTGGTCGCCCGCATTCGTGCTCTTTTGCGCAGGCAAGTGGTGGCGCCCACCAGCAGCCTCTGTATTCATGACCTAGTGCTCGATCCTGCCAAGCACCGCTTGACCAAGGGCGGCAAGGAAGTGCATTTACAGCCGAGAGACTTTGCACTGCTGGAGTTTTTAATGCGCCATCCGGACGAGATATTTTCGACAGAAGCGCTGCTTACACGCGTATGGCACCAGGACTCAGACGCATCCTCAGCGGGACTCAGAGCCGCCATCGTGCGCATTCGCAAAGCCATAGACGGAGCGGACGAAGAATCGAAATCGCTTATAGAAAACGTCGCACGCGTCGGCTACCGCATGCGAAATAGTTAGGGATCTACTTTGAAGAGATGCCATTTTGAGCGCTTATCGAGCAGTATCCACATTGGTGGAGGCTCCTTCATCTGCTCCATGACGTCGGTTGTGACCAGCAAATAGTGCGGTTTTTTGCCGGCTTCTACATACTCTTTGTAATCGAGAAGCGTCTTTATCTCCTTAATGGGCCGACGCAAATAGAAGTTGACAGCGGGCGAATCGCGCATGTATAGAGCCACTTGAGCTTTATCTCTTACAACCCTGCGAAGCAAATCGAAAAGAGGAAGGTCGCTCCGAATATAGTGGTATTGCAAGGCGGTCGGCACCAAAGTGCCACAGGCAAACGCGCAAGCGCAAGCCAGCGCCGTAATAGAGGCTTCCACCTTCTTTCTGAAAGCAGCAATCGTTGCTACTAGGGCAAAACACCAGACAAAAAATCCAAAACCGACCACCATATAGAGAGTCGAGATGTTGATGCCGAGCTTATAACAGATAACCGGGGCGCAGACAGCCAGAAGCGGACCGACGAGCAGCACGCAGGCAAGAAGCGTCCAGGAAAGCGCCTTAGTCTTGTTGTGACGAACAATGCGGTCAAGCAAACTGCCGGAAAGGATGGCAAGCGGCGGAGCCACCGGCAAAATGTAGGTGGCTAGCTTGGTTTTGAGCACACTAAAAATTGCCAGCACAAAAACAAGCCAAATAATCGAGAACAGCTCTAGATTGGCTCTCCGGGTCGGGAGCCAACGCTTCTTCACTAACGAGAAGTAACGCCTGACAGAAAACAATGTGACAACCGACCAGGGGAAAAATCCGCCAAAGTAGATAGGAATGTAGAACCAGAAAGGATTCTGGTGATTTACCTTGCCCATCGCGCGCCCGAAGTTTTGGTTGACGAAAAACTCCTGGAAAAACGCTCCTTTAGTAATCAAACCTTCCGTCAGATACCATGGGGCAGCAATAGAGAGCATGACTGCCGTACCCAGCAAAGGATGAAGCGAGCCAATCTTGCGCCACCACCACTGGTGCCCACCATCGACTCCAGCAGGGCGCGTCAAAAGCAGATAGAGTAAAAGGATGATTGCCACCATTGCAACGGGCACTGGACCTTTGAGCAGCAAAGCCAGACCCAGGGCCGAGTAGCCAACGGCAAGCGAACTCCAGTGAGCGCCAAAAAAGCGTGAAAACAGGCTGAGTGCGCCGATCATCATAAACAAAGCCAGCGGAACATCCGTTATAGCGACACGGCCCACCGTGACGTAAATCGGCGTAGACAAAAGAGCAAGCGCCGAGAACATGGCAGCTCGAGCGCCAAGGAATGGGCGAGAAAGAAGAAGCAAGCTGACAGCCGAAGCTATCCCACAGAGAGCGACAGGCAACCGAGCGTAGAACTCATGAACCTCGAAAAGCTTATAAAAAGCCATAATCATCCAGTAGATGAGAATCGGCTTTTCGTAAAACGGCTTGTAATTCGAAGACGGAGTCACCCAGTCAGAGCGCTCCAGCATCTCTCTAGCCGCTTCGGCATATAGCCCATCGCTGGGGTCGATAATCCCGTAGTTGTAGAGCCCAGGCAGGAAGATGAGTATCGCGGTAATGAGAATAAAAAGAAATTGCACCCACTTGCGCAATATGTTCTTGCGAGGCGCTTTGACCGGCGCAGGGGCACCGCCGGAACCAATCTCATGCGCGTCAGAACTGGTCAATTTCGAAAGGACTCCGCCAAGGCCGCTAATACGGACACATTTTGCCAGGATTTGCTCTCATTTACTTGGCCCGATGTTAAGAAAACCAACGCCAGAGCAGTGCAGGCGGGACTTTCCGCCACAATTAATCGTTCGACAGCCGCGGTCGAACCCCTGACTACGCAATAACAGGGCGACTTTCGATATGATTTATCATTGCTATATGTGGGAATATCCACTCAAAGGTTTTCGCGCAGTTCAAAAGTTCAAGAAAGACAGCCATGTCAAGCAGTCCTCGCAGTGGCAAGAGTCCGAATACGCCGTCCGGCGGCAAATCTGAGCCGTCCAACCGAGGCACATCGGAAACCAAAAAACGCCGCGATACGAATCGTACGCTCGAACTCGAGCCGATAAAAATTGACATCTTGTCCGAGCAGCTGGGCAGGCTGACCGACAATTTCCGTTTTCAAGACATCTTTCCAGCGCCCAAGAATATAGACAAATCGCTTGAAGAGTTGAAGAAGGACCTCACAGACGTGCCCGTGCGGGGTGCCGACGGCAAAGTCACCAATGTCTACGCCAAGATCGAAGCCGACGAGCTGCTCACCCGCGAAGACAAAGACTTGATCTGGTGCGCACTTTCCACCGTCCGAGATTCATTCGAACGACTGGATCGCTCTACAAGCTCCCAGTCTCCAGGTACAAGCTATCAGTGGAACATGAACTGGAAACATACTCGCTCGGAAGTAGGCGAGGTGCTGGAAGCAGCCAAGCTGCTGCAACTGAATCACACAGAAACTCGTGATGCCATACTCGCGTCAATCTTTTCGGACAGCGTAAAGAACAGAAAGAATTTCATCATCCATAACGTGCACGGCGCATATGGAGCCGCACAAGCGCTCTCCTACTTCATGGATTTCACCAATCCTGAAGTGATCAAAAGCGTGGAGAGAATTACACGCGCGGTGAAAGAACACCAGATCGCACCGCCTCAGTTTATGGCGAACGTTGTAGCCATTTTGCTGAGCAAAAAAATGGGTCTCGGTCCATTTACACCTGCCGGTCCGCTGCCGCAAAATGCGCCCAGCAGTGTTCTGCAAGTAATGGAAGTTGTTCGCTCCATCTGGAGAAAGATCAACGATCCTTTCAACAAAGAGCATCTAACCGCCGATCTCAACACAATTGATTTCACTCCCGCCGAGCGACAATTGCTTGTTAATATCGGCGTCGAAGATTGGTTTGTTCCGCATCCGGAGTCAGAAGACTCAAAAGTCGCTCATGCTGTAATCGCCGGAGACCATTCAATCAACTACAACCACCCGGAAGGCTTTGCCAAGATTGCCCTCTTGCGCGGTCCTGATACAGAGGCGATCTTCGAAGATCCGACCATTCACAATTCGCTCGACTCGGCGGTGAACAGTTTTGCAGATTCATTCCGCGTCATAAGGCCGGAAGTGCAAAAGCTTGCCGTCGAAGGACTTCGCCGCACCAAAAATGCGATGGAAAGAGTAATAGGCATCATGACTTTTCTTTTCTCCGGCATCGTCATTGGTCCTAAAGACACTTGCGTCACTGGTCGCGCGAAAGTCGAGCAGGCGATGATGCGCGCAAAAGAAAAGTATCCTCATTTGTTCGCGGCATCGTCTTCAAAATTGAGCGACGAAGGTGCCGAGTACATGAACAAAACCATCGAGCGCATTGGAGAGATTCTTCAAGACTGGATAGACACTTATAACGAAATTCCTTTCTCTCCAAAGGATGCAGGGCAGGTAGAGCCCGGTCCAGGTAAGCTTCCATTTTGGAATGCACCGCTCAAGTATCCGACCCGCAACGAGCATGGCACACTTAACTTGCACGAATTGAACGAACTGGAACTGAAGCAGTTTCTTTTCGCAGGCAAAATTCGCGAAATAGTAGTGGAGCTACTGCGCGCAGAGCAGTGGATATTCTAACTACGATGCTTTAAGCGGAAGTTCCAGTATAAGAAGAAACTTCGGCTTTCTGCTCAGTTTATGTTGTTTGCTTCCAAGTGGATTCGCTTTCGAATTAGAATGCCCTGCATATGCGTCGAAAGTTTCCAACCTTGAGATCAGTTCTGCTAAGACTCAGCGTTATCTTGACGAAGTCTGGACCAGACTTACCCGAGGCTGCGAAAAATCCCAATTGCGGTTTCCTGACTTTACACCGATCCTGATCACCATCGAGATACAAAAGAATGGTGAAGTATCAAATTTAGAGATTGCTCCAAACCAGGCTGGACTTTTTGTCAATAATCAACTGCGCCGTACAATCCAAGCGTGTGAGCCTTTTCCGGCACTGAAGATGAAGGGCAAGCCTTCAATCAAAGTTGACTTTTCGGTGCAGTCCAAAAACAGCGTAGTGGATTTTGATGTCGAACTCGCGGGCGATCTGCCGACCATCAGTGACCAATCTGCCGCAAAACAGGATGCAATATCCGATCTCATCGCCGACCTTCATAATCCAAACAAAGAAATCCGGCTCAATGCGCTGAAGACTCTAAAGCTAATCGCTCCTAATTCTGCCGCTTGCCTCCACGAAATCTTGCTTGCCACCAAAGACGAAGATCAAACGGTAGCATTGGAAGCGTGGAGTGCAATTGAAACGATTGGACCGCAGGCAAAAGCGCTTATACCGGAACTCGCCGAAAGCTTGTCGCGAGGAAATGATGAGCGACGCAAAAGAGCATGTTCGGCTCTTGCCGCGATTGGAATTGATGCAGAAGAAGTTGCGCCCATGCTTTTGGAATTGGTGGATCCATCGCGAGACTACTGGGTCCGGAAATTTGCCTTAGAGGCTATCAGCAAAATGAGCCAAGCAACAAAGCAAAGGGCTGCCCGAATACTTCTGCGTGAGTTCAACAATGAATCTCATACAAACAATAACTTGATCACCAAATTAGGTAGTGGTGCCGTACCAATTTTAGTGGAAGGAATTGAAGAGGGCGAGGGCTTTGTGCCTCTAAAATGCCTGGACAATTTGCATCTGATGGGTAAGACAGCCGCGCCAGCGGTGCCAGCTTTGATTGGTGTTGTTGAGCACGGCAAAGGCGATGAAAAGGAACTAGCGATTAGAACTCTAGGTGAGATCGGTGCTCCGGCAAAGGCTGCGGTACCCGCGCTTATGAAAGCGGTTGCCCAGGGAAGTAATGAAGCGGTTGAGGCTTTGGGAAAGATTGGCGCTGATGCCCATGCAGCAATTCCGCTTCTTCAAAAGCGGTTGAGCAGCAGCGACTCTAAAATCTCTTACGCGGCTAAGGAAGCGCTAAGGATGATTCAGGCTCATGACTGATAATGAACGCTCGGCAATGAAACGAGTTGAAGTCTCTATATCGCCTGCATTGGCAGAAATCTAGTCGAGTGGATGAAACAATTGATTGCAGTCAATCAGCGCATTTCCTTCAGGAGAATGGCTGATCAAATATCGAAAGTTGTTTCGAACAGAGAGTCCATTCGGATATTGAACAGCCACAACTGCACCTGCGAGATTGGCTTCAACATGCAGCCCCTTTGCTACAGCATTTGGCTGTATTGGTACATTGCAAACTTTGGGAACAAAGGTAGACCATTGCTCGCCGAACGAATCTAAGCTTCTAAAAAACTGATGGTCCAAGTGCTTTGCCTCAATCTCCTGATGGGGCTGATTGCCGTACTATCACAGTAAATTTGTGGCGAAACCATATCCATCCATCTCGGAGGAGCAAGGCAAACATGATCGCAAGATCTGCTTACTTCGCGAGTTTGACAATAATCTCCATCGACTTTCTGATCGCGATCGCGACAATAGTTGCCGCAATAATCAAAGCGACGGACATAGCTGCAATCGCTATGGAAAAGATGATTACCACAGACTTTAGCTGCGACAGCTCTCCCCTCAGCTCCGAGATCTGATTCTTCAAACTATCAACGGGGTTGAGTAACGAACCGATGTTTGAGGACAGGTTTTTGACAGAAGATTGAACTTCGGGAAGCTGCTTTTCACAAGCACGAATCTCCAGTTTGATATCGCCGATCTCGCTGCTCAATCGTTGTCCACTGGTATTTAAACCCACTAGCGGCGACTTCATTTGGCTCAACCCTGTATTCAGACCCACGAGCGGAGTTCGCAATTCGTGGAGCCCTGTATTGAGAGTATTCAGCGGT
>CAZBOX010000141.1:0-14476 GCA_964493595.1 uncultured Candidatus Obscuribacterales bacterium
CCTGCTGTTGAATGCCTGCGCCAGCAGCGTTTGCATGACGTTGATTCAATGTTGCCAGGCCGGTAATGCTCTGCGCCAAACTCAAGCCCGAAATGCCATAGATGCTGGCCAGAGTAAAATTGTCTGTGTGCCGTAATTTCTTGGCGGAGCCACCGAGCTGCCTGTCTCTGGCGTAGGCCATTTGCAATATAAGGTTTCCCCACAAACTGTCAGTAAGCGCTTCGCTTCCTGGTCCAGCCGGCTCCGTGCCTAAAAGGTCTACCGCTCCAAGAGTTGATGTCGAGCCTCCACAGTGAGCGAGCAACACCCTTCCTTCTTCGATCTGTTGTCTGACGGCTGGTCGCCTTTGGTAGTAATCTGCTTGAGCAGCAGGGGTTTCAGCTGAGGACGGATGAGTAGTGCCAGTAATGGCAACAGAGGTAAGGCTTGCAACAAGCCTTGAAGCAGTTTGTGTATACAGCACGGGGACACTTCTCCTGGTCTCCTAGATTCGAGTCAGCCGGCAAGCCAAGCGCTTCAGTATAAAGCGAACAGCCTTAAGGATATAAGCCAACCCCCCGGTGGGGTCGCGAAAGTATTTTCACCGGGTGGCGATTTCCCGTTGAGAATGTTGTGTCGAGCTTGACTTAAAGGTTGAGTGACTTGAAGACGTTCACTCTTGCTTCGCTGAGACAGGCAGTGCTTATCAATCGATCTCTTTTTTTATGCCAGCGAAATCTGCTGTTAAGATGTGTTCATTGTTAATCTTTTGTTTGCTTACTGTTCCCAGCAAATTGCAAGACGTTTGCCACCGGAGTGATGAATGCAAAATTCGAAAGCAGGATTTCGGCTTTGGAGCTCAATCGCAGGGGTGTTGCGTTTTGTGGCATTCTTGGTACTCCTTGCACTGTTATATCTCTTAGCCAACTTTGAGACGCTTCCTTTTGGCGCCGGAGGCATCACACCGAGAACTGTATTTTGGAAACTCATAGTCCCCCTTGTGCCGGTAATTCTCTTAATTGTGCCTTCGGTGTGGAGAAACATCTGCCCGCTGGCTACTCTCAACCATTGGGGACATTTATTGAGAACTCGAATTTATGGAAAAGAGCGCGACTCCGCCCGGCGCGGGCTGAATCTTTCAAAACCTGGCATTCGCCTATGGCTTTCACGCTATGGCACCCATGCGGCAGTTTTAGTGCTGGTATCAATTGTGCCAGCCCGCATTTTCTTGTTCAACACAGATACGCATGCGCTGTTAACACTGCTGCTGGCATTGATGGCTGCCGCCTTCCTGATGGGGCTGGCGCTGCCCTTAAAGTCAGGGTGGTGTAGCTCCATATGCCCGGTTTATCCGGTGGAAAATCTTTATGCGATTAGCCCATTTCTATACGCGGACAACACATTGTGCGCCGGTAAAGTACCCGCGAGCAAACCACAAATGCTTTGCAACGGCTGCACGAGACATTGCCTCGATCTCAAGATAGGCGCTGCCGCGGAGAAATCACGCCGAACCGGCGTGCGGTGGCGACCGCGAAGAGTCGTCAGGGCATTTATCAATTCATTTCCTGGATTTTTAATCGCCTACGGGCTCCTGGACAGCTACAGTGCAACCGTAAGATTCTCAGGTTTTTCAGGCGCGTTTGCATCATATGCAGTTTTTGCAATTGCAATGTTTGTATCTTTTTCGATCAGCTCTTTGACTCGACGATTCTTTAACAAGAATAGTTCTAATCCTCTTGCGACGGGCAAGCTCATCGATCTGGTGCTAGTGGCCGCAAGCTTCAACCTGTATTACTGGATGGCAATTCCTTCATTCATAAGGCTCGCTGCTGCTCTCTGCAGTGCGCCCGAGTCCGCTTTGACTCCAGTAGGCGTCTTGTTGATGGCCGGAGTAGCTTTCCTGAGCATTGCCTGGCTGCGCCGAGCATGGTGACGCATAGTTCGGGCAACTGGCCTGCGGGCCAACATAGACGCCTTTTCTTAACTAATGAATCAGCGAGGCTCTTGACCGATCACCTTAAGGTGTCCTCTTGCCAGGCTGGCGTTTTCTCGTAAGCTTCAGTCAGGATTGCTGTAGCCGTTTCTTTTCTCTCGACACCCAATTGACTGAAACGTTGAGTTTCTCCTTGAGGTGTCAGATTTCTGGGAGGAGAAGCTATGACAGACCATAGGTTCCATCTTGAGATTAATGAGCCACCATCGACAGCGGCTGCAATAGAGAATTTCAGACCGGACATGTCGAAGCCGGAAAATCAAGTGCCCCGTGTGCTGGCTGCAAAAGCACAGGCGGCGGAGTATTTTGATGCTACTCTGCCCGTACCGTCGAGTTCGCCCGTCAAGAATGTCACCCTGACGGCCAGGGAAAATGTTGTTCAAATTGCAGACGGAGTGAAAATGGAATCCTGGAATTTCGGAGGCACTGTGCCGGGTCCGATTATGGTTTTCAATGAAGGGGACAAAGTCAATTTCACTTTCAAGAATGAAGGTATGATGCCTCACTCTATAGACTTTCATGCAGCCAGAACCGCACCTGACAAAAACTATATCAATCTCAATCAAGGCGAGTCTCATTCCTACACATGGACAGCCGGCGATTCCGGTTCTTTTATGTACCATTGCGGCACACCCATGGCACTGCATCATATGGCCATGGGCATGTACGGTGCAACTATCGTGAAGGCAAAGGAACTGAAGCCAGTGGACAAGGAATTCGCTCTCGTGCAGAGCGAGTTTTACGTGCAGGATTACAATAAAGACGGTGTGATGGAGACTGATGTCGACAAGTCGATGAACGGTACTCCAGACTACGTCGCCTTCAATGGAAAGGCAAACCAGTATGTAGACCACCCACTCGAGGCAAAGGTGGGAGATAAAATTCGAATGTGGGTTGTAAACGCTGGACCTGCGCATGCTTCCGCGTTTCATGTCGTCGGCACCATATTTGATGCCGTCTATCTCGATGGGAATCCGAAGAACAAACTAGAGGGGATGCAGACTGTGAGCATCCCACCTGGCGGCGGTGCCATGGTGGAGTTTACGATCAAGGAGCCGGGAAAGTATCCTTTCGTCACTCACTCTTTTGGCGATGCAAGCAAGGGAGCAGTAGGCATCTTGGAAGTTACTGATCCAGCGATGAAGAAATAGAGAGTGTATTTACTGTGTTTGGCGAATATTCGACTGCCCGGTAATCGAATTAATCAGGAGAACTGTCTGACGGCAGAATAGTTGACTGCTAGTTAAAGGCCTATGTGTAGGAGTTCTATCCGGACTGGCTATGAATCACTACATGCTCGACACTTTCATCTGGCGTTGGCAGGATGAATATCCCAGGAAATGCATCTTGCCTTACACTGCATCGCAACAATAGCCGAGCAAGTAATCAATTACCGCTGTCGCACAATAGGAGTCTTCACCGCTTTTCACCAACTCAGCAATGTTTTGTATCTCACTGCCCGAGGTAACAAGCACTTTTTCGACATAGCCATTCTTTTGAACCTGGGGAAAACCGATGTTTGCCACCAAACCATTACAAAGGCACTTGCGACCGATGGTATCTTCAACTTTGCCGCCTTTCCGAAGGTACTGATCCACAGGTTCACCCGGGCAGCGAAAACCGAGACTGCCGTCTTCCTTTTTATAAGCACTGCGCAAATAGCCAAGATTGCAGACTCGCGGACGACTTTCATACACGTCCTTCTCGGAAAGCGAACCTTCCAGTTCCACTACCTTGAATGGAAATCCTGTAGGAGAAGCCAGCGGATCGGTGAACACTTCCAGATTGCCACTTAGCGCTTTTTCAAGAATGCACCTTTTTAGCTGCTCCTCAATTCCTGACTCGCGGCAAAAGGCAAATAACGTACCAACCTGTATTCCATTTGCGCCAAGAGCAATTGCCTCCTGAAATTTTTCAGGAGTGTTGAAAGACCCGGCCAGCCAGAAAGGCAGCCCGAGCTTCTTGACCTCATCGAGATCCACTGTGTCGCGCTGACCATAGATAGGCTCACCATTCTCATCGAGTTGGAGGTTACCTCTGGGCGGTGCATTATGTCCTCCGGCAGTAGGATTCTCTATGACAAAACCATCGATCCGTCCATTGGATTTCTTTGCCAGCGTGGCGGCTAATGCTGCTGAAGAAACAATGCCCAGAAATTTCGGACGCTTCAAGGTCGAATTCAACTCAGTGTTGAGCAACCGCGGATCAAAGGACACTTCGAAATGGTCCTCTGCAGTAGCTCCATCAACGTTGAGCTTGAGGGAAACATCCTGGTGATTGGAAAGTTTGTCGAGTATGCCTGGAATGGTTCTGGGCACACCAGCCCCCATCAGAACATAGTCAACCCCTGCCAGCATCGCTCCATAAAGCGATGGCAGTGTCGGCAGCTGAATTTTCTCAAGGTAATTAACTCCGACAACACCGCCATGACCTTCCTTCGCTAAATATACTTCGACGAAATTCGCAGCTACAGTCAGCTTCAGTAAAGCCGGGTCGGAATTCTGTTTAAACATGGAGTGCCGATAAGGTTCACTATCCTTTTTTCCACCTGGCCTGTAGTAGCGCCGCAGAATCTCATCAGCTAAACCAGGTACAGGAATTTGTCCAAGAGCTCGGCGCATGTGCCCGCCGCAATCACCCTCCTGAAGGCGGCATACAAATATGCCATCTAATGCCGTTCCGGAAACAACGCCAAGCTGTCCGTGCCTCGAAACTGCCTGTGCCAGCCGCCAGTTGGACACACCAGCCCCCATGCCACCTTGAATAAGGACGGGATCGCTCATCTCAACTCTCTCCGGGTTACAGGTAAGCTCCGCTAAGAAGCTTACCTGTCTTCCTCACGGACACATTATAGCAACACGGCTACAAATTGTAATCACGCGACTACAATTGGTAATGAAAGAAGGTTGGCAGAGAGTCCCGAACCGAAAAGCTGCACGATCAGATTCTTATGTTGCCTCTATATGCAATGCCATCCGAATATGTCTATCCAATGAAGAAGAGCAGGGCACCGGCGGCGATGACATACTTCTTGAAAAGAATAAGCAGCTGAAGAATGCATCAGCATCGAGGACAACTCGGATCGCCTCTTTTGTTTCGAACGAATCCGCCCAGCCGAGGTGAGCCTCCTCCGGCTCATCGAGCCAGGAAAGATTTAATTGTCAGAGAAGAAGACCTCAGCCATCTGAATATCGCATCGAGAACAGATCTGTCTACATCGGGATTTTGGAGGATTAAATGACCACAGCCTTTGCAAGGGTAAATAGTCAAATTGTCTGTCTTAAGAGCATCTAAAAACTTAGTCATAGAGGTGCTTTCACATACACAATCTTTTTTCCCTTTCAGAACAAGTACAGGAATATGTCCTGGTATCTGCTGAAATTCGAGTGAACCAACAATTCGAATGGAATCAATCAACTCCAGAATTTCCAGAGATTTCCTGGTCATGGGATCATTCAAGTAGCTGTCCAGGCTCTCCGGTTCGTCTTTCAAAAACTGTTCGGCGAACGGTTTCAGATTGAATTCGGTATTCGGGTAGAGTCCACTCTGCACAAGCTGCATCAGAGCATGAGGAATGAGTGGAGCGGAAATAATCTTTGGACGCAAACAGGGACTGGATAGGATAAGACCTTCGATGTCTCCTGGATGGGTATGTGCCAGATGTCTTGCTAGGTGAGTTCCGAGACTCTCACCTGCGCAAAACAATGGAATATTCGGATAGTCTTGCTTGAGCGCCTGCATCACATTGCACACGTCTTCAAAACTCTTCTGATAGTCAATCTTGCTCAATTCGCTTTGGTTGGCGGAAAAATGCGCGCGTCCAAAGCCTCGGAGATCGGGTGCCACCACAGCGCAATCGCGGGCGGCCAGGTAGGTGGCGAAATGATCGAATACCTTACCGTGCATAAGCAGCCCATGAATGATAAGCAGCATGTGGTCGGGCTTACGAGCGGGGCTTATCCACTTGTAGCTATGGACTTGTGCGTTGCCAAAGTTGAATGTTTGCTCGATACATTTTACTGCCAAGGAAAATCTCGCTTCCTGCATTGCAGTTTAAGGCATTTACTTGTATATCCTAACATTCAAAGCGAAAGCAAAAATCAGCAATTGGAATGAGGCGCAGTCTTGTGATTTCCGCAACAGTGAGAATGGCGTCCAACAAGAGTTACCAGAAAGTTAGCCTATTGAAGCGTCAAATGCTGGATTTCGAGCAAATACAACGACAGCAACAGCAACAGATTTCGTCTGATCGTGAGACGCGCGACTCAAATAAATCCTGGCACTACAGCCACAGATCTCCGTATCGCAGAAATGTTCTCGATCTTTTGGAGCTTTTTGGAAAGAAAGCTCTGACATCGCATATCGTCGCAGATGTCAACATGAAGTGGGTTAATCATATTCTCCGTTGCTATGAAAGTTCGGGACAGCGTGTCACCGTCACAGCAATTCTAATTAAAGCAATCAGCGTTGCACAGAAGAGCCACCCGGCAGGCAGGACATTCCCTCTACCAGGTTCTCGCACTGTCACCTACAATGATGTAGTGGCTGGTTTTACCGTTGAAAGAATGGTTGACGGCGAAGCGATCGTTTTCTTTGGTGAAATTGAGCAATCACAAGAGAAATCATTGCCGGAGCTGGCTCTTGCTCTCGAGAGTTATGCACGCGGGGACATAATGAGTTTGCCAAAGTTGAGACAGCAAATGCTTTTTTCACGGATGCCAGGATTGCTCAGGAGAGCGGTTCTAATTGTGGCGTCCTGGATTCCCTGCTTACGGCAAATGTGCATGAAGTCTACTTTCGGATTGAGCAATCTCGGCGCGTTGGGAGCTTCCGCCTGCTTTGGACCGAGTGTGTGCACCTCCGTGTTTGGAGTCGGAGCGATCACGGACAGAGTAATGGCGCGAGATGGCGCGATTCATATCGAACCAGCAATGACGCTGGCTCTGAGTTTTGATCAGCGCGTAATGGACGCCGGACAAGCAGCTTTATTTCTTCGAGACGTTAAAGGCTTGATGGAAGGTGTGCTGGGAGACTATATCGACGTTCCAGTCTAAGAGTTGCTTGACCATCCTGGGTTTCCTTAATCCATTGCTTCTGTGGTTTCAAAAATGTTCTCATCCCCTGTGCTGATGTTTCTTATCCTCGCCTTGGTATGCTTAAACGCAGGCAGCAGGCATGCTTCCTCCCGTGAATATGACTAAAAGCAGCGGACAATGCGATGGTGCTAAGAATAACTCTCTAAGAGTAAGCCCTGGTAGGCAGTTACCGCATTGTTTCAACCGTTTAGACGCAAGGTGCAGGCGACAAGCCTGCACCTTACTTCTACTAATGCTATTACAGCGTTTCCGAAATACCGCATGTTGGCGTGTCGGCTGCCAGCCGACACCGGGCGGCATTTAAGCCGACCCTGCCGATGGAACTTTGGTAGCATAACAAAAGTATCGACCTGCCTTAAAAGTCCGGTCTTTCCTGCGCAATCGCCGTTTTGCATGGAAGTATCATACAACTAGCTGCCGTCTCTCTTTTAGAGATATGAGGGAAACAGAAGTACAGGGCTAGCTACAACGAGTAAAAGCCGCCGGTTAGACCCAGTTCAGAAGTCGGCGCTCGATCAATTCGAGCACATAAGCTTCGCCCTTTGTTTGAAGGATTGCATGCGTGGATCTGTAAAAAGGATTCTGAAATATCGACCATAGAGCCTCCTGATCAAATCCCATGATGATGAATTCATCGACCAGTCCGGCGGCCATTTCGTCAAAGTCTCCTTCAATGGCAACACCAACCATCTCCATCGGATCATCAACGTCAAATTCCAATTTTGGCATCATTCATTCCTCTTGAATTACGGTACGGCACATCGCAATTAAGTGCAAGCCCGCCCGCGGGAATGGGAAACAAAATGTGCCCACATCCTACGGGTGGATACCTGAAAGAAACCAGGCCTGGACTAGACTACAGATGGTATTCTGACGTCGGAATTTAAATTGGTGGCAAATAGCGGGCAGAGCAACCCGCGATTTCATGTGTCTTCGTATCAGCATGTGGTACTGCAAGTGGTATCATGACTCATTTTATCAATATTGAGTGTGTAGGTTGCGGGGCGTGCAAAAGAGTCTGCCCGGCCTCGTGCATCGCCGGCAGTCCGAAAGCGCTGCATGTTATAAATCCGCGCCAGTGTATCGATTGCGGAGCCTGTGGAATCGTGTGTCCTGTGTCCTGTATATCCGATCCGTCCGCAGAGCGATACCAATTTCTCAAGCCGAAAGAGCGTCCTTGGGCGGAGGTTGAGCAGTCAATTTGCAGCGGCTGCCAGTATTGCGTGGACATCTGCCCCTTCGAATGTCTGGAAATAGTGGCCAGCCCTGACCAGGGCTATGCGACCGCGCTGGCGTTTAACGCGCACAAAAATCAATGTGTAAGCTGCAAGTTGTGCGTAGAGGTATGTCCAAAAGAAACCATATCAATAGTCTACCCAGATGCAGGAGGCGAGAAGAAAAGTGCCTGAGCAGGCGGAATCAAGCAAGTCATCTAAGTGCGGCGACGGTGATTGCTCCGGCGGGTGCGCCAAGAAATCATCCCCTCATTTGTGGGGGCGCCGCGATATTGTCACAGGACTGGGGTGGCTGTCCGTATTGGGAGCATCCGGGGGAGTGGTGGCCGGGCTTGTAAGGTTCATGTTTCCAAAGGTACTTTTTGAGCCGGCTCAGGTATTCAGGGCCGGCTTTCCGCATGAGTATGCAATAGGAACAGTCGATACCAGGTGGGTGCGCGATCAACGAGTGTGGATCATTCGCGAGCCGGCAAAAATGTACGCGGTTTCTGCGATTTGTACGCATCTTGGCTGTACGCCGGTCTGGTTGACTAATGAAGACAAGTTCAAGTGTCCCTGCCATGGCAGTGGATTTTACAAAACCGGTATCAATTACGAGGGTCCGGCGCCTCGCGCGCTGGAACGGCTGAAAATCGACGTTGAGTCCGACGGGCAGATCGTGGTCGATAAAAGCAAGAAATTCATACAGGAAAAAGGGGAATGGAACCTGCCGGGGAGCTACATTGTAGTTTGATTGACCATGCCGTTGCTTGAAAAAGAAAAAGAAGAAAAAGCAGAATTAGCCGATCGCATCGCATCAAGCCAGATCTGGCGATCAATATTCAGGCACGGGTTCGAAGACACCCAGCGCAACCGTGTCTTGCAAATGACGGCGGGATTTCTCCTGCACACAAGACCGGTAAAAGTGTGGACGCATGGTATAAGGCTGCGTTACACGTGGGGAGCAGGCGGGCTGACCTTCCTTATGTTCGTTGTTGCCTGCGTGACCGGCGTCATTCTCATGTTCTATTATCGCCCGGTAACCGAGTATGCATATGCGGACATGAAGTACCTGAAATTCGATATTCCCTTCGGAATGTTCATGCGCAATATGCACCGGTGGAGCGCGCACGCCATGGTTTTGCTGGTGCTCGTGCATATGCTGAGGGTTTTTCTGACCGGCTCATACAAGAAGCCCAGAGAATTCAACTGGGTGATTGGCGTCTGTCTTTTGACCCTGACATTACTGCTCAGCTTCACAGGCTATCTGCTTCCGTGGGATCAACTCTCCATCTGGGCGGTAACAGTGGGAACCAACATGGCCAGAGCAACGCCATTTCTGGGACACGAGGGGCCGTTTGCAGAGTTTGTGCCATTCATCTCACCTCGTTATGACGCGCGTTCCCTGCTCCTGGGTGGCACCATCGTCGCTCAAGGAACGCTCCTGCGTTTCTACGTTCTGCACTGCATCGTTCTGCCCATATTTACGATCTGGTTTGTAATGGTGCACTTTTACCGGATAAGGAAAGACGGCGGCATATCCGGGCCGAACAAGGCTCTTGAGCCTGCACTCGTACTTGCCGCGAGTTCGGCTGGCTCGGGGACATCTACGACAGATGCCTCGGTTGTTCAGCCTGCCGCCGGTCATGAAGAAAGAAAGGATAAACCTGACAAGGATTCCGAGGGGAGGCCAGAGAAATGACGGCTTCATCTGCAAATAAACAAAATGTCGAAGATAAAGGCCAATTGCCGGCCAAAGTTTTTGCATGGCCAGGGCTGTTGCGCATCGAGTCGCTGGTGGCGCTTGTGGCAGTCATCATTCTATGTGTATGGTCCATCACAATAGACGCGCCTCTGGAGGAGCCTGCTAATCCGGCCATTACGCCCAACCCCGCCAAAGCGCCCTGGTATTTTTTGGGACTGCAGGAATTGCTTGTTTATTTCGATCCCTGGATTGCCGGTGTGGTCATCCCCGGTCTTTGTGTTGTCGGGTTGATGGCTATTCCGTATCTGGACGTCAACCCCAAAGGAAATGGTTATTACACGTTCAAGCGGCGCGTATTTGCTGTTTCAACATTTATGTTCGGGTTTCTCGGGCTCTGGATTATTCCAATCGTAATCGGCGTTTTTTTTCGCGGACCCGGTTGGAACCTTTTCTGGCCGTGGGAGCACTGGGACATTCACAAAGTGGTGGCGCAGAACAACGTCAATCTGGGCAGCTTTTTCGGGATCAAGAATTACTTGGCCGAGGCTGTCTTTGGAACCATCTTTCTGGCTGCCTGGTATGTGGTGCCGCCGTTGATGCTCTGGAGGCGCAAGTACGATCAAAGCCCTACCTTTCAAGCAATGGGGCTGACGAGATTTGTCGTCACGGCGTTTCTCTTTCAGTCCATGATGCTTGTGCCGCTCAAGATCTTCGCTCGTCTTGTCCTGCATGTGAAATATTTTCTAGTCCTGCCCTGGTTTAACGTGTGAGGTAGTGGCAATCGTGATCAAAGGTGGATTCAAGGATCCAGAAAAACAGGACTTCGGAAGGACTTTTCTTTTACTGGGAGCCCTCACTCTAGCGGTTCTTGGCTGGGAGTTTTACGAGGAGACTATCGGCAGGCAGCCGTGGATCCGCTACCAGAATGAATTCAAGGATATAGAAGTGGCCCGGCTGAGGCAGGAGATTGCCGCAGCGCAAAAGTCATTCGAGGAAAAGCAGAAAAAACTAGCCGGTGCGCCCGAGGGTGCAGAGCCGACCAGCGTGGAAAGGTATCGCTCAGCCATTGCCAGGATCGAGGAAGTTCTTGCCAGCTCGTCTTTCAAGCAGACGCTGGAAGAAAAAGAGCGCTTGACGAGTCAAGTCAGTGACCTGAATATCGAGCATCGTTTTATCAAAGCCGATCTCGACGCTGCTTATTACAAACGTGATCTTGCTCTCGAGCACGGCGAAAAGGGCGGACCGGGCTCGGATGCCGAGCGTGAGGTGGTCTCGATTCAGGTCAAATTGAGCGATAACGAGAAGAAATCAGCTGAGCTTGCCACTCGCCTCAATGAAGTGGAAAAGAAAGTCGTACTTTACCAGTCCACTCTGGACTCTTTAAAGCGAGGACTGGACAAAGAAACCGGGCAGCTGGCCGTTCTCAAAGAACGCCTGGCCAAACTGGAGAGCCGTCCGCCTGCTATTCAGCAAGTTGTTGTGGCTGGGCTGGGCGAGTATGAGAAGGTCGACCGCTGCATGACCTGCCACCAGGGTATAGATCGCCCTGAGTTTGCCGCGGCCGAAAAGCTTGTATTTCGCACTCACTCAAATTACGAAAAGCTCTTCAAGTCTCACCCCATAGATAAGTCCGGTTGCACCAGCTGCCACGACGGGCAGGGGCGGGCTTTGAGCGAGAATGAGGCACATGAAGGAGATAAGCATTTCCACACGCCGCTTTTAAGAGGCGCCGTGGTTCAAGCCTCTTGCGCCCGTTGCCACGAAAATGCTCCTTTGATCTCGCAAGCCTCGGTGGCTGCCCGGGGTGCAGCCCTGTTTCAGACAAGAGGCTGTATCGCCTGCCACAAAGTCGATAACTCGCCTTATCTGACAATTCCGGCTGTAAAGCTCGGGCCGGATCTGCAGGCGATTAAGTCGAAAGTAAAGCCGGAGTGGCTGGTCGCCTGGATTAAAGACCCGAAGCTGATTGAGGCAAGAACACTGATGCCTGAGTTCGGCGAAAAGGGAAAAGGGCTGGAGAAAGGTGAGGCGGTCGCTCTTGCATCTTACCTAACGTACAGCTCGGGCGATTTGTCCTACTCGCCTTCCGCTCTTGAGTATGCCACTAAGCATAGTGCTACATCGCAATCAGTGGCCAATGGCAAACGTTTGTTCGATAGCAAAGGCTGCCTGGGATGCCATGATCTGGGAGCGAGCAAGGCCACCGGGCCCAGGCACGTCAGTCTCGACCGCATAGGACAGAAGGTGACCAAGCCCTGGATTTACTCCTGGATAGAAAATCCAAAGGCCATGTCCGCAACAACTGTCATGCCTCGGTTTACGCTGTCAAAAGAAGAGCTTTCCAGCCTTTGCGATTTCTTGCTTACTCAAAAACAGAGCACGCCTGCAATCGAAAAAGACAACAATCTGGAGAGAGCCGTCGCACTTGCCGACAACATTGACAAAGGCAAGTCGCTGGTCAAGAAATACGGATGCTACAGCTGTCACAACATTCCCGGATTCGAGCGCAACCTGGAAAAAATCGGACCGGAATTGTCCGATTTTGCAGCCAAGGACGAGAACCTGCTTTTCTGGGGAAACAAAGACGTGGTTCCTTTTGAGAAGCGTAACTGGGACACCTGGACCAGAGCCAGGCTTAATGAGCCCAAAGCTTTTGAGACCGATCGCATAGCGGCGATCATGCCGAACATGCATTTGAGTGCCGGAGAGACCGAGCAATTAATGGTTTTCTTGAAGACATTGAGCAGCGAGCGAACCATCGCCAAGCAACACAGGCGAATGCTCAAGCCAGGAGAAAGGGAGCTTATTGCCGGCGATCAGCTGATCGATCATTATGGTTGCGCCGGCTGCCACGCTCGCTACGATCATGACAAGAGCACTCTGGCCGGCGGCTTCCATCAAGTGCCCGCCGTTAAAGACGGAAAGCTCGCTCCCAACCTCAGTCCCGAAGGTGACAGGGTACGCTCCGACTGGCTGGCAGACTTTCTTGAAGCACCATATGTGATGCGGCCCTACCTACCTACGCGCATGCCGCAATTCCCCTTCCAGGGAACAGACAGGCAGGCGATGGTCGACTACTTCCATGCCTTGGCGAGCCAGCCTGCTCCTTCGGGCTTGAAAGAGACAGCGGTTCTTTCTGCCCAAGTAAATGCAGAGAGAGGCAGGCAGCTTTTTTCCAAAAGGCAGTGCGTGACCTGCCATATGGTCAACGGCAAGCAATTGCCAGCAGCAAGCTCGGTTAACTGGTACCACGACATGAATGCGGCCCGCCGCCTGGCGCCTGATCTGGCGTCTGTTCCCAGAAAGCTCAACGCGGCATGGGCGGAGCGCTGGATGGCCAATCCGCATGCGGTTATGCCTGATACGACCATGCCGAATGTGGCATTGACAGCCGAAGAGGCACAGTCCATCCGCATTTTTCTGAACTCAGGTCTGGGCCAGAATTCCACTAAAAGCAGCATGAAATAAAGGGGGCCAGGGGCATGACGGACAAGACTAAAGCTAAGATCAGCCGCCGGCGCTTTCTCACGGCCGGCAGCTTGTTCAGCGCGCTGGGGCTGGGAGCGGCCTATTCGCTGGCCGATGGCACAGGCATGCTGGAGACACTACAGCCGGTTGAGGCCACTTTTGTGGACAACCCGCTTGATTATTATCCAAAGCGAGGCTGGGAGAAGCTATACAGAGATCAGTATGCCTACGATTATAAAGCCCGCACGATCTGCGCGCCCAACTGCACTCACTCGTGCGATACGACTATCTTTGTAAGAGACGGTGTAGCAATAAGAGCGGAGCAGTCTTACAACACCCAGCTGGCTGATGTTGATGTCTCCTGGAACCCGCGCGGATGCCTGAAAGGCTTTACCATGATAAGACGTTTTTACGGGCCGACCAGAATTCGCTATCCGATGGTGAGAGTCGGTTATGCGGAAAAGTACACGCGCAAGGACGGCAGCAGCGGCATGAAGCCTCTGCCAATAGAGCGCCGCACCGGCATGAGAGGCGACGGCAAATGGGTGAAAGCTGAGTGGGATCAAGTCTACGAGCTTATTGCCAGAAAAATCATCGAAATCGCTGAAGACGAGCGCAATGCTTTTACAGATCCAGAGACGGGTCGCAAGTTCGATCCGATCAAGCGCGTTCATGTGTACCCGGCTATTCGCGCCGCCGGCATGGTCACCAGGCACTCCTCGGCCTCTCGCTTTACCTCCACTCTCCAGTGCATGGAGTACACGGAGTACGACTGGTACGCCGATCTTCCTCCCGGCCACCCGATTACGGCCGGCTATCAAACTTCGGATCATGAGGCTCCTGATTGGCGCAATTCTAAATTAGTCATGTCGATGGGCAAGAACCTCATCGAGAACAAGCTTGCCGACAATCACTTTCTAACAGAGAGCCTGGAGCGCGGGTCGAAAATTATCGTTATCTCTCCGGACTACCAGCCGACCAACACCAGAGCCGATCTCTGGGTGACGGTGCGCCCTGGTTC
>CAZBOX010000142.1:0-3333 GCA_964493595.1 uncultured Candidatus Obscuribacterales bacterium
GTCCGGACGCCGGCGAAAACTTAGTGACCATGCCCTGCGAGAGCAAATTCGTAAAGGGCTCGTCGCAATTTACGTAGCCCAGATCGCGCAGTGCTTTAGTGAAGAAACGCGCATAGAGCAAGTGCAAAATCGCATGCTCGATACCGCCGATGTACTGGTCTACCGGCATCCAGTAATTGACCTTGTCCTTGGCAAAAGCCTCTTTATCGTTCAAAGCATCCGGATAGCGTAAGAAGTACCAGCTGGAGCAGATAAACGTGTCCATGGTATCGGTCTCGCGTTTGGCCGGACCGCCGCACTTGTGGCACTTGACGTTGATCCAGTCATCCATGCGCTTGAGAGGAGAGCCGCCTTCGCCCGTGATCTCGACACCTTCGGTGGGCAAAATAACGGGAAGATTCTCTTCTTTTTCTGTGACAACACCGCATTTTTCGCAGTGAATCACAGGAATTGGGCATCCCCAGTAACGCTGGCGGCTGATCAACCAATCGCGCAAGCGATACTGCACACGAGGCTTTCCACAATTGTTATTGGAAGCCCACTCGATCATCTTTTTCTTGGCTTCATCGCTCTTCATTCCGTCGAACCCGCCGGAATTGACCATGATGCCGACGCCCGTAAAGGGCTCTTTCAACTCGTCGACCTTGGCGCCATCTTCCGAAATTACTTGCTTGATCGGCAAATTGAACTTCTTGGCAAATTCAAAATCGCGCTCATCATGAGCCGGTACGTTCATCACTGCACCGGTTCCATAATTTACGAGAGCATAGTCAGCGACCCAGACAGGGACTATGTCGCCGTTAAATGGATTAATCACATGTGAGCCGGTTGGTACGCCGGTCTTGCTCTTCTCCGTGGACAATCTGTCCAACTCTGTTTTGTGAGCGGCCTCGTCTACATACTTCTCGACTGTTTCTTTGTTTTCCGGGGTGGTGAGCTCTTTTACAAGCGGATGTTCCGGTGCAAGAACCATACAAGCCACACCAAATACGGTGTCAGGTCTGGTTGTGAAGACAGGAATCTGTACGTTGGGCTTGTTTTCGACAGTGAAAACAAGCTCGGCACCTTCGGACTTCCCGATCCAATTTTGCTGCATGACCCGGACACGCTCCGGCCAGCCAACCAATTTGTCTAGGTCTTCGAGTAGAGGGTCAGCATATTTCGTGATGCTGAGGAACCACTGGCTCATCATTTTCTGCTCAACGCGGGTTTCCAAATGTCGCCAGCAGTTGCCGTCAACCACTTGCTCGTTTGCCAAAACCGTATGGCAATCCGGGCACCAGTTCACCGGTGCTTCCTTTCTCACGGCCAAGCCGTTTTCAAAAAACTTGAGGATGATCCACTGGGTCCAGTGATAATAATCCTTGTTGCAAGTCGTCACTTCGCGCCGCCAGTCATAACTGGTGCCAAGCTTCTTCAGCTGCTCGTCGCGCATAAACCTGATATTGCTCTTGGTCCATTCTTCGGGATGCTTTTTGCGAGACATGGCTGCGTTTTCAGCCGGCAATCCGAAAGCGTCCCATCCCATGGGATTGAGAACGTTGTATCCAAGCATGCGCCTCTGGCGTGAAATCACGTCAGAAATCGTATAGACCCGCATGTGACCCATATGCAAGTCGCCGGATGGGTAAGGAAACATAACCAGCGAGTAGTATTTCGGCTTCTCATCAAGGTCATGTGCCTGATAGATGCCTAATTTTTCCCACTCCGCCTGCCACTTTTCTTCAATATCTTGCGGAACGTACTGGCTAGCCATGTTCTAAATCCTCGAAAACCTTCCCTGGCGCACTTTTGAAAGCACACCTAGCCCGGTGCTCTTGCAAGCCCCGGACCAGTCATCTTATCTCAGCAGGTACTTTGGAACAAGCAAAGAAGAGGTCCATGCTAAGATTCTTAGCTACTTAAAATGCTTGCACCCGAACCGGCTGCCAGCAGCGCCGGGCAACGCTCAGAAATCAATGAAGGAAACCGCGATGTCTCAGAACAGCGAGATGGTGAAACAACAAGCCGTGACAGACGAGAATCAAGAGCAAATTCCGCAGGAGATAATCGACCAGGCTCAAGAACTTTGCCGGGGTGCGGAAGTCTTACCCGATGGCGCCATGGGTCTCGCCCGTCGAATATACAAAGCGCAGAAAGAGGGGCGTCCGCTGAGAGCAAAACTTGGTGTCGACCCGACCGCCGCGGACCTGCATGTCGGTCACGCTGTCGTCCTTCGCAAGCTCAAGAAATTTCAAGACTTTGGTCATCAAGTCGTTCTCATCATCGGCGGTTTCACTGCTCGCATCGGCGATCCGACCGGTCGTAACGCAACTCGCCCACCGCTCACGGCTGAAGATGTAGCGAAAAATGCTGAAACCTATCTCAACCAGATCGAACTCATCCTCGACCTAAGCAAAGTCGAGATGACGAATAACGCCGACTGGCTCGACCCGCTCAGCCTGAAAGACGTGATTAAACTGGCCAGCACCTGCACCGCCAACCAGCTAATCGCTAAAGAAGCTTTTGGCGACAGGCTCGACAAGCAACAGCCGGTTTCATTCCACGAGCTTTTCTACCCCCTTCTTCAAGCCTATGACTCAGTTGCTATTCGCGCAGACATCGAGTTAGGCGGAACGGACCAGCGCTTTAACATCCTTCAGGGACGAGAGCTGCAACCACACTACAAACAAGAAGCGCAGATGGCTATGCTCCTTCCCTTGCTGGAAGGTACAGACGGCGTCAAGAAAATGTCCAAGACCTACAACAACTACATCGCGCTCAAAGATGAGCCCGACGATATGTTCGGCAAATGCATGCGCATTCCCGATGAGCTGATCATCAAATACTTCGACCTCACCTCTGCTTTCTCCGGCAAAGAAATAGATGAAGTAAAAGAGATGCTCGAAAAAGGCGGCAATCCGAAAGACGCCAAGGAAAAACTGGGTCGCCAATTGGTTCTCCAGTATCACGGCGAAGCCGCAGCCGACGCCGCCCTCGCCAACTGGAAAAAGGTTCACAGCGAAAAGCAAGTCCCGGACGACATGCCATCACATACGGTGAAAGAACCGACTCCCCTTTTTCGTGTCATGGTCGATTCAAAACTTTCCGCCGGCTCCGGCGAAGCCAAACGCCTGGTACAAGAAGGCGGAGTAAGAATCAACGGCGAACAAGTAAAAGATCCAATGCATCAAGTCGCCGTTGAAAACGGAAATGAACTGGTGCTGCAAGTCGGCCGCCGCAAATTCGTGAAGCTAGTGTCCAGCTAAGAACGGCCGGAGCCGCAAAAGGCTGGAGCCGCAAGCGGCCGGAGCTGCAAGCGGCCGGAGCGCCGGCTTCCAGCCGGCAAAAATT
>CAZBOX010000142.1:3433-14375 GCA_964493595.1 uncultured Candidatus Obscuribacterales bacterium
GAGTTTAAATCCATGACAATGCCTTATCTGGCGCGATGCTTTATCTCGCGCGATGATTTATCTACCATGACGCTTCACCCACCGCGCAACCTCACGGCACGAATCTCAGCACCTGCGCTTCATTGTCGACAGTAAAGGCCGTTCCCTCAAAAAACGAATGACCCAGCAGGGGTTTCGAGATAGTCATATAATTCGCAGATCCCGCTCTCACATGTTTTTTCACAATGGGACCGAGTTGAACTTCGTCCAGAGTGAAAGAATAACCCTCTCTGCGACCACCGACACCGCTTGCGAACAGGCGACGAGAATTCACGGGGACATTGATTCCCAGTCCAGCCAGCGCTTTGTCGGAGAAAGCGACAGACTCCGCGCCAGTATCCAAAATCATGTCGCACTCACGTCCATTGATTTTCGCGGTCACCTCAATTAAATTGCCTTCTCGCCGAAATGGAACAACGTTGGTATCACGTGCATGCGAAATCTTTCCTTTCTGAGGCTTTTGCACTGCGTCCGGTTTGATGCGGCTTACTTTCACTGTACGTGCACGATAATCAATTTCATAATTGAAGGCTGACAGAAAGGACTGACCAAGCAATGGCGCAGAGCTGGCGGTGCCAGGAATCGTGTCGTCTTGAATGCAAATCGGAACAAGCTGGCTAATCTCACCAAACTGAATTACTACACGCCCAACAGAAACACTTGATTCCCCACCTACACCGGTTACACGCATAGCGTTCTTTACCGTCGGAATCTTGATACCGGCGTTGTTCAAAACAGATTGTGCGAAGGTTGTATAAGACGCTCCAGTGTCAAGCATCATAGTGATAGGCTGTCCATTCACTAGAACGTTGACATAAATGTGACTGGCATATGGACTGCTCGAGAATGGAACTGTCGCCTCTTCAGGTTTAGAGCTGGTCTGGGCTGCGGCAGTATTGGCTTCCGGCGCCGTTTTGCGAGACATTCCCAACGCCTGTTCCGCCAAGGTGGCGGCATCCGAGCCTGGGAATTTCTTCGATACATAGGTAAAGAGAAGACGTGCCTTGTCATAATTTTTCAACTGCTGATTGCAGAGTGCTTCATAGTAATAAAGCCTTGCCTCCTTCATTCCTGCTGATTCGGACGCCTGAAATGATGAGAGCGCGTCCTGATACTTCCCCTGCGCAAACTGCTTCACACCCGAATCAAAGGAAGCGTCGGCTTGAACGGGCGATACAGCAACAAACACAGCACAAGCGCTTGCGACTGCTGCGTAAGAGGTTCTTAAGAGTTTAGAGAAGAGTCGAATTTTAAAAACCATGAGTTATGTCGTTGGTGATGACAGAAAAGCTCAGTAAACCATCATCTTCATGCAAAAGACACTGCCGCCGGATTTCATGAATTCTCCGGTGTCGACTTCGACGGACTTGAATCCGTGGCGCTTCAACGCCGCAACGAAGTCGGGCGAGCCCTTTTGAAGAATTATAGAGTCCTTGATTGCAACCGCATTCAAGGCGAAATTCAATGCTTCTCTTTCGCTGACCGAAATGACGATGCTGAACATATGTTTGATCAATGCCAATCCGTCTTCATCGAATGCCCCTTCGTAAATCGCCACAGTCGACTCATCGATGGCGAGAAAGCAAGTGTCCAGATGATAGAAACGCGGGTCCGCAAGCCGCAACTGAATAATCGGGCAGCCCAACGTCATACTCAAGAGTGTTGCGGCTTCCTTGTCGGTGCGCGGTCCATATGCGCACCACAAAAGCCGTCTGCCTGGATGCCAGATTGCATCGCCCTGCCCTTCAAAACATGGACTATGCTTCTTATTGTCCTTAGAATCGAATATATCGATGATGTGATAATTGTTTTCTTGGAACCATTTGCGATACCACGGTACTTCCTGGTTTCTCTTTTCGCTGCGCATCTCACCAAGGACGACAAAAGGCTTTCCATCCCTGTCCATTCCAGGAAGCACCTGATTCGCGGCAAAGACCATATCTTCCAGACCTTCAACAGGTTCGATGGTTTTCACCTCGCATCCAAGCGACTCATACGCGTCTTTCAGAGCTTGCCACTGCTTCTTCGCAAGCTCTACATCGACCGTACCAACCTTCCCTTCCATAAATGGGTTCTGCACTGACTCGACGGTAAAGAAAGTGGCAGGACACATCAAAACTTTGGTCGGATCTTCATGCGTCTCAAAATCCTTTATTTTGAAATCTGCTACGTGCTCAAGCTTGTCTGCGAGCAACATTTGATTCAGCAGCTGAGGCATCAAAAACCCTCCAGAATGTCGATTGGCGCGGCTCAAAAAAGAAGGGCGGCGCTTGCGCACCGCCCTCTAAATTCTTACTGTTTGTATTTGATTGAACAGCCGTAAGATTTGGTGGATGACACAGCAACAGGCTTCTTGGCCAGTGTTTCGTTAAGAGCAGCAGCCACAAAATTCTTTGCATTCCTGGCGGCATTCTTGTCCGCAGTCCGGTTGTCGTCAATTGCCCCTGCGTACACCAAAACGCCCTTTCCATCGATTACGTACATCGCGGGGGTGGTCTTCGCTCCATACAGATGACCGACAGTGCCATCAGCATCGATCAGCACCGCAGTTGGTGCGGCATTCCTGTCTTTGAAAGCCTTCTTGTGCTCTTCACCAGTGCCATAACCTTGCTTTCCTTCTGCTGAAGAGCAGATAGACAGCCAAACGACTCCCTTGGCGGCGTAGGTCTTCTGCAAATCCTGCATGTTGTTGGAATCATAATGTTTTTTGACGAATGGGCAACCGTGGTTGAACCATTCGAGCACAACGATCTTTCCTTTGAAATCAGACAGCTTGTGGGTCTTACCATCCCAGTCTTTGAGACTGAATGCGGGCGCCGCCTTGCCAATTGTCGGACCGGCATCGCCCACCGGCGCTGACGCTTTGGGAGCCGCTGGTGCTGCCGCCTGAGCATTGGCGGACTGAGCCGATACCAAAGGTGCAGTGATGACGAGAAGTGCCGCAAAAGAATGCAACAGATTAGAACGGAAGTGGTTACGCATGCCAAATTCCTTTAAATAGCCTGGATATTGATTCGGCTAATTGTAACTGTTTTGCTTGACCTTTGTCGCATCAAGTAAAGCTTGAACTTCTTCAGCTCTGGCGCTGTTTCCATGCTCCAGAAGCAGCTTCTTGTACTGCTTTAGAGCTTCAGCGACTTTCGCGTCGATTCTCTGTAATCCATTCTTTTCAGTTATCCGTTTCACTTCCCAGAGAAAAGAGGCCGCTTCATTGTTCATTTTGAGCCTGAGCGCCGCCATTCCAGCCAGAACATTGGCATCAAGTACCGCGGGATGCTCACTGCTCAGCGCCTTTCGGTCGATCAACTTGAATGCTTTCTGACAGAGGTGAGCCGCAGAATCGACATGCCCCTGAGCCAAAGCAATCTCGCCTCGCTTCACGAAATAGGAAGCGTTTGCCGGATTTTCAGCCGATGTTGCTTTCTGAATTTTGTCCATGCCGTCTATCAATAATTGATCGGCTATAGCAAACTGCCCGCAGCGCTCCATAGCATCTGCCGCCTGGTGACAGCTGACAGAAGCATCGAGCGGCGTTTTGCTGCCCTGTAATTTCAGGGTCTCTTCCAGAACATCTTTGCGAAAGTTCTCTTCTTTGGCAGCGTCAGCCTGCATATGCGCCGCTTCCATAAGCCCGATCAGATAAGGCAACCGAAAACTTTCAAGTTTTCCTTTCGCTTCATTGATTTTCGAAAGTCCGGAATTAAACTCGGTTTCAGCGGCGGCGCCATTCTTTTCCATCAGACGCAAGCGCCCGAATCTAAGAGTCGTTGACAGGTCGACGAAGTTTTTATTGTCAGGGTCCGGGATTTTAGCCAGCGATTGTTTTGCTTTATCGAGCTGCTCTTCCGCTTCCTTGATCTGCCCCTCTTCCAGATAGAGATCCGCAAGCGAGATCAGCAAACTTGCAGAAGGATAAAGTTTGTAGAGCTTTTCGAGAATTTGACGTGCTTCATCAGGGCGCCCGCGCCTCATCTTCAGAGCCGAAAGCTCTTGCAGCATTCCGATGGCACTCACATCATCGCGAATTTCAGCGTCATGCTTGCCTGCAAGGATGTCCTTAACCGGCAAGACTTCCAGGTAATATTGCTCGCCATCAGCCAGACGCCCCCAGCGAACATTGTTCTGAGCCATCTTGATTTTGAAGCCGTTTTCTTCTGCTCGGGCATTAGGTGCAAACTTGTGCAAAATCTGAGCACCAGACGAAAGCAGACTGTCCGCCAATTCATATCTGCCAAGATAACTTAGATAGGACGCTATGGTCGGAACTGACTGAGAGGTATATCGCAGCGCCTGCTGTCCGGCTAAAACACACATCGCCAGCCAGAGCACAATAACAATGCGGCGAGACACGGTGGCTCCGCGAAAACGCCCCTTCCAGTCAGCATAATCAAGCAAACGCCCCGTCGAAGCGAGACGCTCCGCATAATTCTCAAGACTGGGACCAACAATGAAAGAAGCCCAGAGTCCTGCGGATTTTGAATACTCCGCCACCTCGTAATATGTTTTCTCGGCTTCTTCGGTCTTGCCCTGCCAGAGCAATGCATCGGCGAGCTTACCGGTCGCCCCCATGACAGTCTGCCATTTCGGTCCCGGCAACTTTCGGCGCCAGGAAAGTTCGAAACGCGCCATGCGCTCCAAAATAGAATAATAGCCAATCAGCTCAAACAGCTTTCCTGGCAAAGACCAAGCCGACACACACAGGACAAAAGCGCTAAGCAAAGCGGGATAAACTGCGTAAATTAATACGTCATTTTGCTCCGCACCCACTTTGCTTGCAAAGTAGCCACCCAATGCGAAATCAGCGAAAAACAAGAAGCTCGCAGCACAGAGGATTGCAGCCGCTGCAAAGGAGAAAAATCGCCAGATTAGTTGATAGATTGCGTGCATCTGTCTAATTAGACACGAAAACAGACGCAAAGTGGGAGATTGACACTTGACCTCTTGCCTTTCTGGAGCCCGGGTTATAATTGGCAAAGAACGCGGGGATATAGCTCAGTTGGTAGAGCGCACGGATCGCACCCGTGAGGCCTGGGGTTCGAATCCCCATATCTCCAATTTCTCAAACAGAATAGACTGACACTAAATATGGTGCCGCGGCGAGCGTGTTATCTCAAGTCGCGGCAGTCTGTGCCATTTTCTCCCTAAATAATCTCCGTCGACTGCTTTGTGGGCGTTCCAGACGCAATTCAATATTTAGAACGCGCCCACCCTGTTGACATCCAATGTTTACACTCAATATCAACCGTCGCCAGTCGCCACAGCGACCGATAAACTTAAAATGCTAGCTCCGTGCCCGTTTCCAGCCTTCATAGCAATTCTTAAAAAGGCTTCGTTTACGTGATGCTGCGCCCAGGCTTGGCTTATCGATGGCTTGGGTGCTAGTATGTCTGAAGCTGAGGGCTATTAGCTCAGGTGGCTAGAGCGCACCCCTGATAAGGGTGAGGTCCCTGGTTCGAGTCCAGGATGGCCCATATTTTTCAAACTCAGTACTGATAATGCATTCCGCCGATTTATCGCGGAATGTGTTTTTCTATTTGGGTCTTGGTGCCGGCTCCAACTTTCTAAGCCGCTGAATCAAGGCTGGGCCGGAGGGCTCCCTTTCTGCAGGACGCATGCCCCCAATCTGCGTGGCGCTTAACCGACGCGCCTCTTCCAGGGCGCGCTGAAACTGCTTGTCATCAACGCTCAGCGGAGCGACACCCTTCTCAGAAGGCACTGAGACGTTCGGCTCGATGCCGATTCGATGTTGATTGCCGTCGCCTGACCAATGGCCGCCCGGATTGATAAATTTGGTGTTTGTAACGGCAACCATGCTGCCATTGTCTATTGCGATAATTTGCTGCCCAACGCCTTTTCCGAATGTCCGGTTTCCAACCAGAAGCGCCTTGCCGTTGTCCTTGAGAGCGCCAGCAAGCAACTCAGATGCAGATGCCGAGAACTCGTCTACCAGCACCACGAGGGGTCTACCGTTAAGTAAATAACGATTTCGGTTGTCGGAAAAGACGAGCGACGAGCCTTTTCGCGACTGTCTGACGCCCTCGTCCGTCAGTTCCAGAGTTTTTGTGTCGACGCCCAGCAGACTTCGAGATTGCTCTTCGAAGATTGGCCCGGCATTCATAAGCAATCCAATCGTCTCAATCATCTCTTCAACACGTCCACCCGGGTTCCCTCGCAAGTCGACGATAAAGGCTTTGGCATCAGGATGCGACGTAATCGACTGCTTGAGCGAAATATCGGTTTTGTCATTCATAAAGTCGATTAGTTTGATGTAGTGAACATCTCCAAAATTATGTTCAAGCGTGGCGGGCACCTCTATTTTTGCTCGAGTGGCGAAAACATCCATAGTCCGCCCGTTGCGGTCAATTCTCAGCTGCACTCGAGAGCCTTCTTCACCTTTAAGAAGAGATTGGACTTTGTCCATCGGCAGGTCTTTCGTGGACTGTCCGCCGACCTGGATGATGTAATCGCCCTGCTTGAGTCCGGCTTTCTCGGCAGAGGTGCCGGGAAAAACAGCAGCCACAAAAGGATAGGCATAACCGCCCGCCTTGTCGTTCTTCTGCACAAGGAGGCTGACTCCGATGCCGGTAATCTGCTTGTCGCCTGCGATGCTGCTCCTCAGCTCATCGGCTTGTTTTTTGCTCAAAACTCTAGTGTAGGGATCACCAATTATGTGCAGAGCTTCGTTGGCATATTTAACCGCATCATCATCAGTCTTGATTAAGCAATCGAATTTGCTCTCGTAACCATTGAGCCTGGAGGCAAGAGCTTGATCATGATAAAGCTCTTTCGCCAAATAAAGCGCGTGGTCATATAAAGGCGAAGGGAGGCACTTATCCGTAGTAGATTTTTGCCCTTTGAAGTAATCGGAAACCCAATCGAACATCAGCGCCGTATCCGTAGTTTGCCCCTGCATTTCCGGCTGGTCAAACTGATTAGAAACGCGCAAAGCAGCGCCGTCTGAGTTAGCCTCAGAGAAAGTCATGGTTTTCAAAACCTCTATGCCTGTAAGTTTATATTCCAGACAGGTCGATTTTTGACAAATCTTGTCTTCGGAATTCTACTTATATGGAAAACCCGATTTAGTCAGCAGATTTCTGCTTCATTGCATCGAGCAGTACTTTCCTGCGATCTTCAGCGGCGCTCGCGTCTAAATGACGATCTTGTTTGCGCAGAATAGCGACGCGCAGTTCTAGCGCGCTGATTAACATCTCGGCAGCAGGGTCCACCTCTTCCAAAATGCCAACCGCCTTCTCACTCAGCTCGTCAGCTTCTGTCGACTTTCTCAATTCATGGAGAATGGAAGCCAAACCGAGCAAACTACCGGCATAATCCAGATTTTTCTCGCCATACAAGTCCAGCCGCAAACGTACCAACCTCCGCAGAATTTTCTCCGCCTTCTCGCTCTGATTGATGTTCACATAAAACTCGGCACAATCACTCAGCGTATACTCGAGAATTTCCGGCTGGAATCCGGAAACTTCCTCCGCCGCCGACACCGCCTTTTCATATACCGATTCGGCACGTTTATCTCTTTTTTCTGCAAATGCTGAGGCAATACCTCGCAGGAATACCGATATGGATGCAACTCCTACCAACCCCATACAACTTTTATTTCGCAAAAGCACAGAGCTTATTCTATGCGCATCATCCAGCTTGTCGGTGCGGAGATATTCCTCGATTAGAAGAGCCGCGGAAAACCCCAGTGGCTGAGCACATTCGGGAAGGTTTTCACGAGCAACGTCAAACACTTCCTGAGCCCTGCTCATAGCTTCCGCCGGATCTATATCCAAAAGAATGCTGGCGACCTTGAAGCGCTCTTGCAGCGCGCTCGACGTAGCCTCTTTAGACAGTGTGATTGTGTCGAGAATATCGCGCGCGTCTTTTTCTCTTCCTGAATCTGCATAGATTTGCGCCAACTTCATATTATAGGCTCGATACCAGTCGTCGCCTTCAGAACTGAGCTTCAAGCCCTCCTTAAGCAGCGCTTCAGCCTCTTCCATTTTGCCGATCGAGCTAAAGTCATACGCCAGTTCCATAAAGCGCCGGACGCGCTGAAGCTTGGTCATGAACAGTGAAGCAATATCTTCTCGCTGAACATTCAAACAGCGCATTGCATCATCATCTCGCCCGAGACGAAGATAGAAATTAACCAGCGCACGGCGAGTGTTAAGGAGCAGCGGAACCGATTCCACTACGCCATCAAGCTTCTCCATTGATTTGAGGAGGATCGCTTCAGCTTCCTCGAGACGGCCAGTCGCTCTATAAATCTCAGCCAGAGAAACCTCGGCCTTGACCAACTCTGGATGATTTGGATCGAGAAGATCGCTAAGGGTATCCAAACTACGTTTTATATATTGCTCGCGTTCGAGCAGAACTGACTCACTCATCCCCCTCAATGCCATAAAGTCCGAAGCCATAATCAGTGCCCGCGCAGTGCAATAATGACGCTCTCCAAATCCATTGATCATGATTTCGATAGCACGATCAACCAGGGGCTCGAATTGTGAGCGATCTTCGAGAAAAACTCTTGCCGCAACGCTCTTCAGCAAATAGCCAGCCAGAGCCGGATGCTCTCTTCCGTAAAGCTTCTCGGCAACCTCCAGGGCCTCTCTCGCCAACTCAAAAGCTTTAGTTCTCTCATCAGAATCCCGCGCCAGATCACTCTTCATGGAAAGCAAACGAGCCAGGTAGAAGGCGGGCTCCTCATCCAGCTCTGCACAAACATCCAGCCCGTCCTGACAATGCTTTTTGGCCTCCGCCAGAGACTGTGAAAAGCCCGTGCGCAACATCGATATTTTTACTGACGACTCTTTTGCGACATCTTCGAAATAAGCCTTCTCATCCCAGCCAAAGCCGAAGCGAGGCCAACCCGCGCATGCTTCATCCCGATAGCAGCGGGTATTCTCCTGCTCTCTATTACCTGCGCATTCGGCAAAAAGCTCTTCGAGACCACGCAGATTTGCCTGAGCGGCTTCCAAAAGACCTCTCTCATGGCTAAAAACAGCGAGCAGCCAGAGCATTTCGCCAGCATAAATCAGCTTCTTCTCAGCTTTTAACAGTTCGATGATTTGTTTGAGCCCGGTCTCCATTTTTTCGAACTGATTGTGGAAGTGCCAGAGATTCACAGATGTGTTCAGACAAATGGCACGCGTAAAGTTTATCCCAGGCTCAGCATCTGCCTGCGCCTGATCAATGAGAGTAAAAGCCTCTTTCAGATTGCTTTCCGCATCAAGAAATTTTGAAAGACAGATATGAACGATGGCAAGATGATTGAGGAGCTGACACATCTTCTGGCGCTCAAGAGACTCTTCGCGCCCGTAGCGAACAGCGGTTTGAAAGGTTCTTTGCGCCTCAGCGAACCGGCCAGCCTTATACAATGCGATGCCATCGTCAGCTAACGCCATCGCCTTTGTGCTTTGCTGCCCAGCCTGCATTAGAAATCCCCGGACACCTTTAAATGGCCTATTTACTTATGTGGAGTTATGCCCGCTGGGAAATAAACCTCGCGCGTCCAAAGATGAATTTGCGCCTTTCAGAAACTAGCGATTAACAACTTCAAAACAATTTGCGTATAGATTGAGGACATTCGAGCGCAGCGGCACACTCTCTCCCCTTGCTTCAGAATTTAGTGCCGCTGTTCGAACTTACTACCGAATTTCATTCGGAACTTTTCTGGGAAGAAGGATGCGCCTCATCAAACGATGAGGCGTTTGCCTATTTGAGAGTCAATTTGCTTAGGTAAATAGAGCGCCTGCAGTTTCGTCACGAGAAAAGAAAAGACCGGTCAAAGCCGGTCTTTTCCACACGATTGTACTTTTTCGAGACTCGCTTACGCAGTCTTCAGCTCATACGGTTTTAGCTTAGCAACCAACTTGTCAGCAGACTTCTTGAACTGCGGATTTGTCTTTGCATACTCCTCGACAGATGCAATAAGCTTGGTTACCGACTCCTCGTCCTTTACGAATTGATGATTTCCAAGATCTTTGATGGCGACTTGCTTTTGAAGAGCGCGCATTAGGACAACTTTCTGGGCTTGGACCTCCTGAGGCGTTTCATCATTTGCTTTGGGCAATGAATTCGCAAGCATATTCTCTGCTATCTGCCAATAACCTTGACCAGACTTTTGCGTTGATACTGAATACAATGCGCTTTTCTCATCAGCATTTTTTGCTTGAAGCGAAGGCTCGACCGAGACCGGGGCTGATTCAACCTTTTTACCGTCCTTTTCGAACGTGAAGACATTTGTTTCGACATTGAGGGCGGCGTTTGTTCTGACTATTTCATCCTTGCCTTTCTCTCTGACGTTACCTTTTTCGTCGACCGTATACTCCACTTTGTTGTCTCCAACTTTCTCTGTAAAAGACATCAGCCTTTTATCTTTACTTACAGTGAAGACCCTTTCCGCATCCTGATACTTGATCGCATTACTGGTTACGTTTTCGACAGCCTTATTCTGGGTGTCATCGCCCTTTGGCGATTCTACTTTTCCGTTCAGTGAGAACTGTTTAGTCTCCAAATTGAAGTTGGCACCATTGCCCACAAGCTTGCCGGACTGATCAGTTACCTGGCCTTTATCGTCAACCTTAAATTCATTGGTCACACCATTCTTGGTTTCGGTGAAAGAGACAAGGTGCTTCTGTTCGTTGATTTTGAATGTTCGAATAGAGTCATTGTAGGCAACCAGTTCAAAGGTATCTTTGCCGACTACTTCAGAAGGCTTTGTCACCGCTTGTCTTTTGGCAAGGAAGTCGGCGTAACTTTCATAGCCGCTTCCAAGGGCGATTGAATCTCTTGTTAGATAACCGTTGGCATCTTTTAGCGTGTTTACTTCCGCGCTATCCCAGTTGGCACTAATTTGCTTTAGTTTCTCGACAAACTTCGCAGGATATAAACCTTCCTTGTC
>CAZBOX010000143.1:0-14353 GCA_964493595.1 uncultured Candidatus Obscuribacterales bacterium
GTTGACAGACCGGTCGAGGAGAAATGCGCTGCTTCCGGCAGCTCCGGCACCATATCGGGTGCCCTCCTGTTTCGTGTCGACTAACAAAATTTTTTCCAGGGATTCACTCAAATGAACGAAGCATCCAAGAAAAAATATTCGGCCGCGCCGATTATCACTGACGAAAATCTGGTCAACTTCGCACGTTCTATTGAAGAGCTCCAACTCTTCTGGCTTTACTGCGGCTTCTCTGTAATGCGTAGCAGAGATCGCGCACAAAACGCACTTGCGCAATTGCTGGACAGCGGAGTCGGCAATTTGCCTTTTGATCGGCTGGCCAGTCTGGTACAGCAAGGCACTCTTCGTGCAGAGCTGGAGGCTACGCGCATCGGTGGCTGGGAGCGTCTGGAGAATTTTATTCGGCAAACGGTCGCTCTAAAGCTCGACTTGCAGGCAGGCAGCCTCGAAGACTTCGAAGCGGTGCATGGTATCGGATTGGCGAAAGCGAGATTCTTTCTTCTGTGCACCCGTGATGACGTACGTGTCGCAGTTCTCGACCGGCATATCTTGCAGTTCTTGCGCGATCGCGGCTATGCCGATGTACCCGATGTAACACCAAAGAACCGGGCTACCTACGCGCGCCTGGAAGCATACTTCCTGCAGGAAGCCGAGAAAGCCGGCGTTCATCCCGCGCCTTTTAACCTCGAGCAATGGCGTGAAAGGGCAAGCGACTTGAAGTGATCGTCGATAGAGAAAGACCAAGGAAGTAAAAATCGCTCGCAGTCGCTAGAGAATGCCGCTTCTCTAGTGACTTGAGCTTTGCCGGCTTGGTACTACGCCATGTAGCGCATTTCGGTTGAGAATTTCCTGATACAAGTTTTTCTCCGTCTATTTATGTCTGGCTTTTCCGCTCTCAAGCAAATCGTCGATTCTCTTGTCGCACATAGGTTTGTACCAGTAAAACCGATAGCAATTCCTCCTTGTCGCCTTCGCCAGCCTTTCGAATTAATGCGCAGTGCGTAGTTCCCCCAGTCGACACGACTGGCTGACAGGATTATTGTGGGGGCACTTTCGATCCTTGCAAAAAAAGTATTCCGCGAAAAGTTAGCAACCGACAAGATGGTTGATGGCTTGAACGCCCGTTCTGCTTTGCGGTCCTAAACTCCCTCCCTCCTGCTTCCGCCGGCTCTGTCCGGAACGAGGTCCTTGTATCAATGGCTGAAGGCGATCAAAAAGAAATCATTCAAAACAATCCTAATCAGAATCAACCGGACGAAGCGCAAATGGGCTTGAGTCAGTTGATCATGCAGGGTGCCATTGCTGATGCGCAGCAGTCGGGCAGAGATCTCAGAGCAGCGCCGGATAGCGCAATGCAAAGAATGGTAGATGTCACCGTAGATGGTTTCAAAAAGATTGACGATGGATTTCTTCATTCTCTCAATCCAGAAAACATTGTTCCGAATGTGGCCATCGGTGCTGCAATCGGTGCAGGCACCAAGTTGCTACTGCCGAAATCAGGACCAGTCGGGGCAATCGCCAGCGTAGCACTGGGTGGTTATTTCATCGGCAAACCGCTGGTCGAAACCTATCATGGTGCTTATGTCGCGCGCACTATGGAGGATATGAACGCCGCGTCCACATTGCTTGGCGACACTCTGGGCGGTATGCCTGTGACCATGTTGGAAGCGGGAGTCGGTGCCAAACTCGGTTCCGCGGCGATGGGAAAAGTCCTGTCCACTGAAATGGCTCAACCATTTATGAACTGGAAGGCCCATACGTATAGAGGCTTGGACGCCAAGCTGATGCGTGGTGTGGAAAGTGCTAAAACGCTTGGTCTTAATGCTGTTGGTTTAGAGAGCAAAGTGTACAGACACGGTTTCATCCCTGAGCATGTATTCGATGACATCGCCAAGCGCCAGCCGAATAATGCCGAATTCCTCAAGACAGTCGAGGCCAACCGGCGCTTGAACACGCTGGTTCGCGAACATCGTGAAGCCCGATTGACACGTGAGCGAACTGAAGCAAAACCTGTTCAGGAAGGCACAGGCGCTCGCGAGGTTTCAGACGCTCAAGGCAAAGAGACAGACGGCATTGTGGTGCGCACGGAAGGACAGAAGCCGATTGGCAATCCTGAAGTAGATTTGGCTTATGACTATACCGGTGCGATTCGGCAGTTCTACAAAGAAGTACACGGACGAAATTCAATTGACGGCAAGGGCATGACCATGAAATCCACTGTCAATTATGGCGAGAATTTCGAGAATGCATTCTGGAACGGCGTCCGAATGACATATGGAAAGCCGGGTCCACAGAGCCCGTTCCGTACATTCATGCAGCGAGTCATTGCCGGACACGAAGTTACTCACGGAGTAACTGAGTTCGAAGCCGGTACTGTTTACCGCAATCAACCGGGTGCTTTAAATGAGCACTTCTCTGATGTGGGCGGCGCGCTCATCGACATGCACGCGGACAAGCTCACGGCCGCCCAATATCACTGGCTGATCGGCAAAGGCATCTGGAAAGACAATATCAATGGTGTCGCCCTGCGCAGCATGAAAGAGCCCGGTACCGCATACAACGATCCTTCGATCGGCAAGGACATTCAGCCCGGTCACATGAAAGATTTTGTCAAAACCACTCGCGACAATGGCGGCGTCCACATCAACAGCGGCATTCCGAACAAGGCCTTCTACGAATTTGCCACCAATGTCGGCGGCAACGCCTGGGAGGCTCCAGGGAAGATTTGGTTCGAAGCTCGCGCCAGAGCCGGCAGCACTCCGCAATTCTCGCAATTCGCCTTCGAAACTGTCGAAGCAGCCAAACGACTCGGTCACTCTGATCTCGTGCCCAAACTGGAAAAGGCCTGGTCCGATGTTGGAGTCAAAGCAGTCGAAACGCCGTTCTGGCACCACCGTAATTTCGTTCCAATCTTCTCAGGATTTGGCGGCGTGACCGGGGCAGAAAGTGTCAATATCGGCAATCAAGCGACAACTGTGAATCCGAATTTCAAGGCGCAAGTGATGGCACCCGGCCGCTAGCAAATAGCGTCGACATCTAGATTAGTCAGGTGCTGGAGCCTTCAGTCTCCTGCGCCTGCCTGTTCTGAGTGTCTTTCTCCATCCAGGTGGTGATTGCCGGAAATGTACCTGACCAAGCCCGCATGGCGGTTCCATCGACTATGGCCGCATGGTATTTCACGAGCGCCTGTTCGATATTCGAGACTCTGTCGCGATGCAACTTATACTCTTTGGCGGCACGGGCTACGCTCAATTGCTGCTCGAGTGTTGTGAAACCGTTTTCTGCCAGACACTCGGCAACGTCTCTGGGGATAATTTCTTTGATTGCTCGGTCTTCATCAACGGACTGGGGAAAGACTGACCAGGTTTCCTCAATCATACCGCTCACGCCGTGACTTCTATAGGTCCCTGTCTGAGAGAGAATGTTTTTCCCTGTGCCGTCCACCAGTCTTGCCAGTCTCAGGAAATTGAGAAAGCTGATTGGAGCTCTTTCCTTCTGTTGCGTCGCTTGAGTAGGAAAGGTATCGGTTGCGTGTATTCTTCGCAGCATGGCGATGCCGTGTTCGCGGCTGAAACGTTTGGCCCGGATCAATCTCTGTACTTCCAGCACTATGTCCAGGCTTTCAGTAGAAATGAGATGCTGTGCCAGCATTGTCTCGCCGATTTTCAAGCAATTGCGATTGGCTTCTTCTGCGGCTTTTTCGACATCGTCATAAGAAACCAGTCCGACTTCGAAGAAAAGCACTCCCAGTCTCGTCTTGAGTATTTCTATGCCTTCCTCGGTCGTATGCGCATGTTGAATGCTGCTGCGAGAAGAGACGATGTGATCTATCGCTTCTTCTCTTTCCATTTCTCCCGTGCGCAGCAGTCTCTGTACCTGAATGGCCTTGTCGATAATCGTCGATTCGAGGTCGCCGCCTGCGACAAAAACTTTGCCGAGCGGCAGGCATGTTGCACGCGAGACCTTAAGGCGGCTCTTCAAAACATTTCTGTCGACGATATCACCGTCGACGAGCAAGCTGCCGAGGCGATTTTTCATTGGGTTGTCGACATAAATGCCCAGCAAATCGAGAGCAAGATTTAGCTGAATCGCTTTTCTTTTCGCCAGCGCAACCGCCTTGGCGGCCGTTTCTCGAGTGACGAACTCATCTCTGACGAGGCTTTGCGCTGTGACCAGCCCATGGAGACTGTCGAAATCCAGGATATTCTGCAAGATCAGCTGTAAACCGAGCGGCAAGCCGGTCTCGACCGTTCCAAGCAATCCCAAATTGAGTTGTTCTTCCGAGGCTAAACCGCTCGTGACTATCAGTTCACCCAGTTGAATATTGCTTTTCGAATTGCTCATGAGATAGCGGCGTCTTAGTGACTGAGAAGTCCACAGCTACTTAATGCCCAATCTGACAAAACTTACTTAGTAATTGAAAAAAATGCATTCTCGATAAACTTGGCCGAGCACCGCCCAGTCAGCCACTCAAGTCCCTAGCGGCGCTAGCGTAAACTTTGAAGGGTCTTTCTTTTCGGAATTTTCATACAGTTGCGGCGTCAAAAGTCGCCCTCGAAGGGCGTTCGGATGGTTAGGGACGGCTGGAAAGTTCGAACCGGTGGGGCTTGAGCAAGTGCAAAGCAATTTTTCTAAAACACTTGTCTGAGTTATAAGCGATCTGTACGGTCAAATTATCCAACTCCTAACTTCCAATCCGGCTATAGCCTAAAACTCCGAAAAAAATGAACATCGCGCGCGTAACAGCCATGCACAGCAGTGCAAGGTCTCATGCCGCCTAACCGAAAGTAGAAAAGTATGAGTACAAAACACACTGGCGCCAGAGCAGGGCATGGCGTCGCGGCTGCAATGCCGTTCATCAGCCCTCACGTTGTCTGCCTCGGACCGGTGCTTGTCGTCATGGACATGCAGCCCGGGTTTCCGGCGGCGCAAGACGCAATCACTCAGTGGTTCGTCAAGCAAGAAGTCACTCGTGCTCGTGAAGAAGGTCGCCCGATCATCATCGTCGAGTATGACCCGCATGAGATGGGACACACCTACGAGAGCATCAAAGTGCTGCTCGAGGGCTACGAGAACACCGACACCATCACGAAGAGCACTGACGACGGCTCGAGCGAAATCCTCAAGTGCTGCCGCGACAAAGGTTTCTCTACGCTGGATTTCCGCATGTGTGGTGTCAACAGTGACGCTTGCCTGCTGGAGTCCATACAGGGTTTGGTGGAGAAGCTTCCCCAGTGCCGCATCACTGTTCCGCAGGACGCCTGCAATTGCCTCACCGGCAAGAACAACGATGTCTGGTACGAGGACTATCCTGCCATCTCCCAGGTCACCGTCGAACTGCACGGCTCAATGCATTAACACCCCGTGCTCAACAAGAGAACAATTCGGTAAGCAGCGCTCTCGAGCCTGCTTGCCGCATTGTTTTTAAAACCACGAAGGAGGTTCCTATGAAGACTGTAGATGACGCCTCCATGCGGGGGCGTGAGCTTTACCACGCCATCTGGGCGATGGTTCGTGCCACTTTCTTCGACACGAAAAGGCTTGCCGACTGGGGCTCTTATGAGCATCGTTTCGACGAGCAAATCGTTGACGAAGCGACGGCTCTCGAGTTTGCCGACGAGATGCTGGCATCACTGAAAGACACCTACACCGAGCGAGTCGTGCCGCCCTCGACTTTCGTTTCCGGCAGCAGCGCTGACGACGGACATTCCGCCGCTCAGCCTGCGGTGGCGGATGTGGCTTCGGTTCTGACGCCCACAGGCATCGGCTATCTGCGCATCAGCACCTTCGACAAGGAAGGCGTGGTGGAGGAGATTGCCGAGGCGGTAAGCAAAATCGCCGAATGCCAGGGAGTGATCCTCGACCTTCGCCAGAACAGCGGCGGTCGGATGTTCGAGGCTCTCGAGAGTTGCGGGTTCTTCTTGCGCGAGGGGCTTCTGGCGACGCTCAAGTTCCGCTGGGAAGATGGCGACGGCATCAAGACGCGCCAGTACGCAGTCACCGAAGAGGAGTTCTTTGCCAACGAAGAATTCCCCGACGGCACGCGCATTGGTCATCCCGGAACGCGGCGACCGCCTCTTCTGGCTGGAAAGCCGCTGGTCCTCCTGATCAACAGTCGCACCGCCAGCGCCGGCGAGCTGATGGTCTGCGCGCTGGTTCAGAACGGCATCGCCGGGCAGGTGCTGATGGTCGGCAGCGGGGTGACGCCCGGTAAGGGTATCGGTCAGGCCGAATACGACATCCTCGACGGCAGAGCCAGGGTGCGAATCACCCGCTGCCACTGGTTTGCGCCGGGCGGAGAATGGCTGGGTGACTGCGGGCAGACGGAGCGCAACGGGATTGAGCCCGACGTTCTTGTCGAAGGCGACCGCGGACCGGAAGCTCTGAAGGTGGCGGCGGACGAACTCAAGAAGATGCTGGGCATGCCGGTTTCCGATGGTGCCAGGTAAACTTTCTTGGGCTCTTGTGATGCATGGAGGCGCCTGCCTTCCGTGCATCACTTTTTTCATGGATGATACTAAAAAGTGTAGTATTGTGCGTTTATTGCATTTTAGCGTCCATACGATTCTTTCCCGTCGGTTCTCAATGCGGGTAAATGCTCGTCGCCGTGCAGTTTTTAAGTGACGCCTTTTTTTCTTCTCACAGGCGTTTTGAGGCTGGTAAAATTTGACTTTGCGCGGTGTTGCGTAAACGAGAGAGCATGAATCGTCGAGTCATTTTTATCAGTCCAGTTTTTCCATCTTTCACCGGCAGCGGGCTGGCGATGCGAGCGGCTGCGGCTTTGAAACTTCTTTCTCGCTGGGCGACAATAGATCTTCTGGTAATACCGATTTACAACGATCGAATTGAAGCCCCTCCTGTTGATGTCATAAAACTATGCCAATCGTGGAAGTCAGTCCCCAATCCTGATTGGTCCAGTTTTGATCCGCCGTCTTCCGACATCATCAAGATTGTTGGCAGTGAAAAGAATATCCCCCGTGAATGGCGTTGGTGCAGCGCAGACTGGCGGCGCCGAATAAAGAAAGCGATACATGCGTTCAATCCGGATTTAGTATTCGTATTCAAGTTCTATTTGGCACCCTATGTTCTTCCAAATATCGGAGCGCTGCCTTGTTGGCTCGATATAGACGAGCTGGAATCAAGTTACAGAGCACGTTTGGCTCGTGTTTACACGTTGTGCGACAAGAAGGATCTTGCTCGAGAAATGGAGCTTGAAGCACAGGGATATGCAAAGCTTGAGGCTCAATATATAGGGCGTTTCAACAAGGTTTTCGCTTCCTCTAGGCGCGAAGCTGAAGGGATACTCTCGAGATTCAAGAAAGCATCTGTAAGAGTTTTGCCGAATTCGTATCCTAAATCCGTCTCGCTGCCACAGCGCACGGCGACCGGCAATGCGCGCCTTCTCTTTGTCGGCAGTCTCGGATATTTCCCTAATGAAGATGCAGTCAAATATTTCAATCGTGAAATTCTGCCGCTGATAAAGCAGCGCTCTCCTGTTCCGGTGGAGCTCGTAGTCGTGGGTGGAGGCTGGAAACAGGCGGTGGAACCAGCGAAGCTGAAAGTCTTCTATCAGGACGTGAAATTCGTCGGCGAGGTGGAAGAGACATCACCGTTTTACGCCGAGACCGATATTGTCGTGGTTCCGCTCCGCTCTTCAGGCGGTACGCGCATCAAAATTCTAGAAGCTTTCAGTCATTCTCGCGCGGTTGTTTCTACCAGCATTGGTGCAGAAGGGCTGGAACTGCTGGACGGAGTGCATCTAGAAATCGCAGATAAGGTTGAAGATTTCACGGAAAAGGTTGTTTCACTTATAGAAAATTCCGAGCGCCGGCGCGAGCTTGCTAAAAAGGGACATGAGCTCTTCAAGAATCAGTACTTGATGCAGAATTTGGAATTACAAGTACCGCAGATTTTTGCTGATTAAGAGGCCTTATGCAAGTTTCAGTAGTCGAGGGAGACCTGCTCGAGCAGCCTGTCGAGTGTATAGTGAATGCTTGGAATAGAAATGTAATTCCCTGGTGGTTGCTGATACCACATGGTGTATCGGGCGCCATAAAGAAGCAGGGAGGCCTGCAACCGTTCCGCGAAATCGCCGCTAGCGGACCGCTTCCACTTGGGCAAGCGAGAATAACTTCAGCTGGGAGATTGCCCTTCAAAGCCATCATTCATGTCGCATCGATCGACATGCTCTGGAACGCCAGCGAAAAATCAATTTCTCAATCGGTTGAAAATGCAATGAAACTGGCGGAGGTGTCGGGTTTTCAATCAATTGCATTTCCTGTGCTGGGCGCTGGTTCTGGTAGCTATGACGCCCAGCAGGCAGAATTCATAATGCAGAAAACCTTCGCGGGGCTGGATTCAAGCTTGTCTGTAACTGTGGTCCGATACAAGAAATAAGAACGAAACAAGCCAATGGCGTTCCCTGGGGGCGGTCAGTGCTTTACGCTGCAGGTTACCCTCGGGATACGATAGCGTGTAGTAAAAACGTGCAAAATGTGAAAAGGGGCAGAGCAGGCAGGTTTTGTCCAACCTGTCTGCCCCTCTTCGACATGCGTTCATGAACGCCTTACGCGCTCTGCAACCACCGCGTGGACTTCAATCCGACCGGCGCCGCCTGGAAGCGCAGCTCGCCTCCGCGGAACGCCAGCAGTTCGCCGTCCGCCCAGAGGTCGATGGGCTTGTTGGAAGCGTCTTCGAAGATGATGTTGGCCTTCAGGCAATCGCCCTCTTCGAAAATTCCGAGGAACGCGTACTGCTCGTGCCCGGTCGTTCTGCCCATCACGCGATTGACGTGGCGGGTGACGAGCGGGTGGAAGCAGAGATTCGGACCGATTGCCGTGCGGTAGCCTTCCGGCGCCGCGTGAGAACCGAATTCGGCGAGCCGGTGGTCGATGGCGCCCAAAACAAGCGCCTTACCATCGGGCACCATCTCCGGCTTCAGGTCGCCGTCGGCAACGATGCAACGGTCGACGACGATGTCGTCGCCTTCGAAGTGTGCACAGCCGAAGCGCAGAAGGTCATCGACCGATTTCACGTGACCGTAATGGTCAGGATTGACATGCACGAAATATCCGGCGCCACCATCCGGAGTCGTGCCCTTGTGCAGGCGGATTCCAGCGGTGACTGCGCCACCAAGTGCCGTGTAGCATTTCATGATATTACTCCTGTTGTTTCTTGGGACCCCAGGAGCGACAGTCCTCGGCAATATGCCGAAGCCTGATCGCCTCTGTTGTCCGGCTGTTGAAGGAGTGCAATCAGAGTCGCCCGGATTGCTCCGGACGACCCTGACGCACGACTGCCACCACTGCGGGGAGCCCTTTTGCGATTGCTCGCTTACGGCTCCAGACAATGGTGTTACTCCGCGATTCCCTCGATCCACGAGGCGTACTCTTCGTGCGCGCGACCGGACAGATATTTCTTCTGCCATGCCGACGTCGTCGACAGTTCACCCGAGAACGTGCCCTTCCCTGTGTTCACCAGGTAGCGCCACATGAAGTGGCTGTACACGTCCATGATGTGAACGAAATACGCCTGAGCCAGCCGCTTGTTGCCGCGGATGGCCAGCATCGTCTCGTCATTGGCGATGCCCGCCTTCAGACCCAAGTTGTCGCTGGCTGCACCGACAATCCACGGGTCATCACCGAAGGGATCGATGACGATCACCTTCGAGTGGATGATGGCGTGGGCATCGGGCAGCTTGAGCAACTCCTTGTGCCAGTCTTCCCACCCTTCCTCGAAAGCGGACGCGGCGATGATTGCCGGCGTCTTGCTCCGCGGACGGAACAGAGCCACTGCCGGTTTGGCATTGACTTCTTCGTTCTCGGTCGGGTGATCGACTTTCAGAAGGCTGCTGATGGATGCGTCGACACCAACGGGGCGAGCCCGCTGGATATCGGGAAATGCGTCATCCTCGAGACCCTCTTGCTGCTTGGGCAGCGCCTGGGCAGAGGATACCGCGCCGCGGATGTAGAGGTTCGGCTTCTTCTTCTGCAACCAGGTAGCGACGTCGAGAAACGACGGCGAGCCCGGGTAGAAAGCCAGGAAGTAGACTCCCTGCTTCGCCGCGAGCAGCCGCTGCTTCACCAACTTCGTGCTGGCAGCCAGGTCGAGCAGCGGGAAAGTCCGTTGGCCCTTTTCGACCTTCGGCTTGCTGCGCATTTCCGACGACGGCGAGAAGACCGCTTGCACCTCCGTTCCATCACCGATGTCGACCAGCGGCATGACTGCCGCGTTCGCCTTGCGGTAGGCAGCGCTCTGCGACTGAACGTCGTCGCAGTCTGCCTTGGTCCGCTCGTAGTAGTCGACACCATGCCCGGCCAGTTCTGCCGAGGTGATGTAGATGCCATGGTTGGCCTGGGTGTAGTAACCAGTCATCGTGGGATTGACGCTCTGCAACATCCACGAGACGGGCTTTCCGTCAGGACCGACCAGGACTGCCGACTTGTTGTGCGGCAGATTTGCTGACGGCAGCATGCGGTCGGTGACATCCGCACCAATCGCATGGAGTTCCTTGCGCGCCTCGGCGTTCGTGGCATCGTCCTTGCCGGCATTGCCGAGGACCATGCTCCAAACATCCTTGTTCGCTTTCAGGTACTCGACCATCGCCGGGGAGGAAAGCTCGTAGTACAGAGCCAACACATGACCGGCGATGCGCTTCGCGTCCTCGTAAGGCAGCCGAGTGAAAGTCGGAAGACTCGCACCAAGCATCTTGGCGATTTCGCTGGACGGATCCTTGATCGCTTCCACAAGCGCCGCCGGATCGGGTTTGCCGTCTGCCAGTTTGGGAAGCTTCTCAGCGACCCACTGTGTGGAAACGAGGTGCCCGCGATTGAAGCAAGCCTTGATGTACGGACCGTAATCGAAGCCCAGGGTCACCTCGTTGGTGTAGATGGGGGTGCCATCCTTGAGGTTGCCGGGCTTGCCGATGCGGGGCACGATCTCGTACTTGACGGTGGAGCCTTCGTCGGCGCCATCGAACCATTTGCAGCCCTGAATCGGGTGCGAGTCGGTGTCACTCTCGGTGGCGTCGGACGTCTCGCCCTTGAATCGAACAAGGCGAGAGCTGAGAACCGTCTTCGTGCCAGTGGCGACATCGATCCGGCGGACCGAGAAGCCAAGGCAATTCGAAATCAGTTCATCCCAAAGCCACACGACCATGACGCCCGCGTTGTTCGCCAACGCGATTGCCTTGATTGTGTTCATGAGATTCTCCAATTTTAGATAGTTCTGCTCGCCGGGATTGGCGAGTCAGCTCTGCTTCACCGACCCAAGTCGTGCACGACTAGAGGCGAATTCGAGAAAGGCAAAGAGCGTGTTGCCCCTCTCGAATTCGTCCCGGCAATCTCTGACCGAATCAGCCGACCCAAGCGTTCTCCCGAACAGCAAGATTGCTGTTCAGGCATGCGTAGGATGGTCGAGTCAGAGGTTTGTCGTGTTTGAAAACTCAGGTTTATTGAGAAATGAAGAGATAACCTGGGCTATCAAAATAAGTATCTGTAAAACAACAAAGCTTCTATCATGAGCAGAATCTCTGAACGCTTATCTCTACGGAACTTCCAGGGTTTAATCTTTTTTCGCGCACACAATGGCCGTGAGCTTTAATGCAGATCTGATCTTTGTAGCCTTTCTCAGATGTCGCGCGAGGTATTTTAATCTTTTCGAGGTGATGTCATACCTGTCTGTGAGCTCAAAGACTTACATGGCTGTGCGAGGTTTTTTAATCTAAGGTTGGTCTGAGGGCGAACCGAATTTAGCCACCATATGCGATATCGAAATTGAGGGCTGTTCTCGGGTCTGTCTGTCAGCCCTGCATTTTCTCTTGCCTCCGTTCTGATTATTACTAAAACTTTTAGTAAAAGCGCAAAAAAAGACAGCGGAAGAAGGAGCCGAAGCTCATCTTGCGCCATCTCTGCTTACAGCAGGGCAAGCAGCTTGTGCTCACTGCTCAGCTCTTATAGTCGATTCCGCCGGTGATATTTTTGCTCACCCAGTCGGCAAACATCTCCCCGTCGGCAAGATTCCAACCCCGAGAGATAATGTGCTCTTTGATGGCGGAGAGCGAGACGGGTTTGCCTTTGCGAGCCTCCTGGTTGACGTAGCTCTGCACTTCTTCGCGCAGCCTGGCAATATGTGCCGCTGTCATCATGTCGTTTTTCCCCTGAATTTCTTGGATTTGGTTGCTATGCGCAGCAAGAGGAAGGGGAAGACCCGCACAGGACGAGTCTTCCCCTTGAGAGTTCGCCGCTATCGCGGACGAACAGTTTGCTTTCTCACTTGCCGCCGATGGTACGACGTCCCTTGGGCAGGACAAACTGGTGATTGTGCGGACCCCAGATATCCTCGGGCGGCTCGACGCCGAAAAACTTTCGATAGGCGCCGAGAGTGCGGTTGTACTGGTCTTGGAACTTGGACTGATCGCCCTTGCCGCCGGTGCCGGGGTCGTGGTGTATCAGTCGGCCCAGAATATCGCCGAGTTCCTCCCAGTAAGACCGTGTGTAGATGAGGTGCATATGCCACACTTCGTCTACCACGTGCGAGGGTGTCACGGCATGCCCTGCCACGGTGGCCAGGAATATGAAGCGCTTGTACTCCTCGACGGCGCGCGCCGTGAATTCCGGCGTCCAATCCTGCTCGTCGGAAAGACGGGCGGACAGAGGATAGGGGGCGCCTTTCAAGTCGACCGAGAAGCGGCTGACTTTCTGCCAAAGCGCCTTGGGGTCGATTGCACCGCCGGAGCTTGTGGCTGACCCGGCTGCGCATGGTCCATTTGCTGTCTCAGGCATAATGTTTCTCCTTAGAGATGGTTGTTAGAAGTTGCAGGGGAGCCTGCTTTTAGCCCCCACCGCCACAGCCACCGCCACCGCCGCAACCGCCGCCACCGCCGCAGCTCGAACCGCTAGAGCAGCTGCTGCCGCTCGAGCTCGAGCAACTCGGGGTGCTCGTGGTGCTGCCGCAAGACGGAGTAGGCGCGACATAGGTCGAACCCGTGTCCGTCGAGCTGGAGCCGGAATCATCACGCTTCTTTTCGGGCTTTCTGAGATGTTCGGCAAGCAGATATCCGCCTACGGCGCCAGCGGCTGCGGCTGCCGCTGCATTGCCTGAGTTATGGCCTGCGTCGGCTTCTGTATCACCACTGACCGTTCTTGCAGGGGGGATTGTCGAGCCCGCGTTACGGGTATGCCGCGCTGCCTCGATGCGGTTCTGAAAGCCGCTCCTGGCGGGCTCTTCTGTCTTGCCCGACGAGTAAAGAGCCCTGGCCATTAGCCAGCCGGCAAGACCGATAAAGACGATGCCTGCCGCGAAAGCGAAGAACACGAACAGTCCGGAAACACCCTCTTGAAGCGGTGTCAAAGTTGATGAAGAGCCGCTGGTGCTCGGCGCAGGAACTTGAGCCTGCGTCTTGCTCGCGACGAGGGTATTGATGTTCTCGGTGATTCGAATCGGAACCGCTGCCGGATTATTCGCCAGGTTGGCGCGAATGACCGGAATGACCGGACCGTTCTGGTCGGACATGGTATTGCGGACGATGCCCAGTCGGTTGAGGTATTCGCCGGCGCGTGCGCCTACCGAAACAAATGAGCGTCCATCGCCTGTAAGCAGTATGACCAGAGCGCGCTCGGAGCGGAAGCCCGAAGTGTTGGTCCAGCTATCCCAGAGCTTGCGCACCAGGACGGGACCGGCGGGGTTTCCACTGCCGATGTCAGAGCCAGTCGAGGTGACTACGACATAGACGTCGAGGCTCTGAGCTGCAGACACTTGTGAAAGCTGCGCGTCGAAGTCCTGTGACTGGAAGGGAGCGCTCGCCGATGGGTCCAAGCCTGGTGCAACGTAGACGCGCTGTGAGGCGCTGTATGCGGGCAGCCAGCTTGTCTGAGCCGAGGCATGAGATACGAGCGTGCATAGCACCAGGAAGACCAGTGCCATTGTTCTTGTGATTGTCTTCATGTGAACTCCTGAGCAAGTGAAAGAAAGCACAGACTCTTCCGCACCGGCATCCCTTTCCTTTACTGCAAAACGCGTTTTTCCCCGGCACGAATTGTGCTGAGAGAAACGAGATTAAGCGGACCAGGAATTCGAAATGTTGCGGTGGCGGAAAGAGAAGGTGCTGTAGAAGAACGACTTCTGTTTCGCACAGGTGAGGGTTGAGAAGCTTCAAAAAAACTCTCAATCGAAACATTTGCTTCAAATTGCCGAACCCTGGAGTCCTTTGCTGGGAAGGCTTGCCGGTGCTTTATCTTTTGAGGATTGCGAACTTTGCGACGGTCGGCGCCGGGCATTTAAGATGTGGAAAAAAAGCAAGAGTTTATAATCGGTCGCCTTATCCGCGTTGCGCTAAGGCATAACTGGTCTGTTATCG
>CAZBOX010000144.1:0-14344 GCA_964493595.1 uncultured Candidatus Obscuribacterales bacterium
AACCTACGACCTCTTGGTTCGAAGCCAAGCACTCTATCCAGCTGAGCTAAGGGCGGATATGCGGGAGATATTCCTCGAACTCCTCAATGCTAGCTGTCCGAGGCGCGGGAGTCAAGAGAAATCGGCTTTCCTCCACTCTGACAGGCTTTTGTGGGAAACTATTGTTGCCAACCAGGTCAAGCAGCGCGGTTAGAGCAGTGAAGCTTTCGCAAAAGGGAATAATTCTGGTTTTGGTGCCTGTAGCATTCGAGTGCGTCTTCGTCGGCTCGCTGTTTTACATGCTTTCCGAGGCGCAGCAGCAGCTGACCTTGGCGACCAAGGCTCACCGGATTTCGTCGCATTTGAACAAGATTCAACGTCTGCAAATGGTCATTGCCGGCGGGCTGCCGGTTTATCTGAATAGCGTAGAGCTGCACGGTCCTCAGAAAAATCGGCTGACGAATGAAAGGATTAAGGAAGAATTTGTTCGCCTGAAAGAAAGCACGAAAGATGACCCTGCTCTACTTGATTCGGCGGAAAAGATGGAGCGCTCTCTTTCTGAGTCGATGGCGATCACTGCGAATCTCAAGAGCGCCTGGGCATTGATCGACCGCGTGAGGACCGCGAAGGTCAAGAACAAAGGAAAAGGGCTGACAGATGACCTCACTCACGAGATTGAATCTATGTGGAATCAGGTCGACAAGATTGAGCGGGAGTCGCCAATTCGTTTGGCGGAGAATCGCCAGCACACGAAAATACTTCTTCTTCTGGGTTTAGGAATAAATGTTTCCCTGGCTATTGGCCTCGCTTTCTATTTCAATCGTGACACTGTTTCGCGCCTGTCGCGAGTGATGGACAATGCTCGCAGCCTGGCTGAGGGACGTCCGTTAAATTCACCATTGAGTGGTAGCGATGAGATTGCAATGCTGGACAGAGCATTTGCAAAAATGGCTATGACCCGCGACGAGTTCGCTGAAAAAGAGCGCGCCCTTTTAATTCACGCGGCTGATGTGATTTGTTCATTGGATGCAGATGGAATAATTACCGATGTTAGTCCGGCCTGCAGAAAGATTTGGGGATTTGAGCCGCTGGAGCTTCTGTCGCTGCGCCTGCAAGAAATAGTTTTTCCTGAAGATATCTCATCGACGACGGAGCATATCGAGCAGGCGAAAAAACTCACTGAATCCAGCTTCGAGAATCGTATCAAGCGAAAAGATGGCGGTCTGGTTGATATGCTTTGGTCGGTTAAATGGTCGCCGGCCGATTCGAGTTTCTTTTGTGTGGCGCACGATAATACCGAACGCAAATCTGCGGAAAGGATGAAGGCAGACTTTGTTGCCATGCTCAGTCACGATCTGCGTTCGCCACTGAATTCGGTGCAGGCTTTCTTTACGATGGTTGGCGATAAAGTGTATGGGGCATTGAGCGACAAGGGCATGGCGAAAGTTGCGATGCTCGAATCGACTGTATCGTGGTTGATTGAACTGATAAGCAACTTACTGGACATAGACAAGATTGAAGCCGGTTTGGCTGAGCTCGAATTGAGACAAGTATCAATCAAGGAACTCGTTGGTAAAGCTCATGCTGCTTTGGAAGCGCTGGCGGAGAAGAGGAACGTTTTGGTTGAACTGCCAGATATCGATGCCACCATCAATGCTGATTCGGATATGTTTTTGCGAGTGATTACAAATTTGCTGTCGAATGCGATCAAATTCGCCCCGGAAAATTCCAGAGTCAAAGTTGAAATCGAGAATGTCGATGGTTTTGTAGAAATGCGAATTGTCGACGCCGGCAAGGGTATAGCTCCAGAAAATCAGCAGGCGATATTTGAAAGATTTCGTCAGGTCCGTGGGGAAGGTGACAATAAAACGCGCAGTTCGGGCCTAGGTCTTGCGGTTGCGAAGGTTATCGTGGAGCAGCATAAAGGAACTATAGGAGTCAGAAGCGCGCTCGGACAGGGAAGCACCTTCTGGGTGCGCTTGCCTGCTGTGGCGAGGAGTGCGCATGATGCCTAGGCCTTTTGATTGCGCCCTCGTGATTTGCCGTCTTGCCAGTGGAATGTCGGGCGGTGGCGAGGGATGAAGCTCATTTATCGAGGACTAATTCTCGTAATGGTGCCTGTCGCCTTCGAATTCATTTTCGTTGGCATTCTTTTTTATATGATGCATGAGGCTGAACTCGAGGTTGCACGCGTTCAGAAAGCTCGCGAAGTCGTAAATCATCTCAATCTTATTCAACGAAATATTTTTGTCTGGGTTGCTGGTTTGAGTCCATATGCAGTTCTCTCGGGCAATACCGGGCTGGCCCGCTCGCGTTCGGCTGCCGCAAAGATAACGGAACAGTTCAATCTTCTGCGTGATTGTGTCAAAAGCAATTCTGAACAACTGTCCCATGTCAAGAAAATGGAGAGGGCTTGGGAAGAAGCTCTTCCGATTTCCGCGAGCATAAAGAGCGCCGGTCTTATGGATGGTTTATTCAGTCCAAACAATGCAATTGAACGCGGACGGGCTTTGATCAGTGGTTTGCTCGATGACTCAGATGCCGTACGAAAGCAGACTGACCAAATTGAAAGCGAAAGTCCAGAGCGTCAGGCTGAATTGCGCGAGCATATCAAAATTTGGCTTTCTCTGGGACTGACCCTGAATATCATTCTGGCTATTGCGCTGGCTATTTATTTTAATCGCGTGACGGCTGCGAGAATTGGTGTGGTTGTCGAAAACACTCTGAAACTGGCTGGTGGACTACCTCTCAATCCACCCCTTCGTGGTGATGACGAGTTTGCTCGCCTGGATCGTGTCTTTAGCAGCATGGCACGCGATCTCGATGCCCTGGCGCAGAAAGAACGTGCGATTCTGGTGCATGCTGTGGACGTTATTTGCTCTCTTGATGAGGACGGCACTATTTCAGATATCAGCCCGGCCTGTGAGAAAGTTTGGGGTTACGGAGTTGACGAGCTTCTGTCCAAGCGTTTGATGAGCATTGTTTTGCCGGACGATACTGAAGCGACTTTCCAGCAAATACAGTCTTTGAAGCGGACTAATGCAAACAGCAACTTCGAAAATCGCATTATGCGCAAGGATGGCTCAGTCGTGGACATGCTGTGGTCTATGAATTGGTCGCCAGAAAAGAAGACTTTCTTTTGCGTTGCGCACGATAATTCGGAGAGAAAAAATGCTGAGCGAATGAAAGCTGACTTTGTCGCGATGCTCAGCCACGACCTGCGTTCGCCTCTTAATTCTATTCAGGCATTTTTCTGGATGCTGCGTGAGAAAGTATATGGTGCTCTCAATGAAAAGGGCATGAAGAGAGCTGCGTCGCTGGAAGGGACTGTGAGTTGGCTGATTGAACTTATAAGTGATTTGCTTGATATAGATAAGATCGAAGCCGGGCTGCTTGAGCTGAATTTCAAGGAAAGCTCACTTCTCGAGCTTGTTGAGAAGGCAAAGGGGGCTCTTGAAAGTCTTGCGGAAGAAGGAAAGGTAGAGATTGTTTTGCCTGAGAATGACGCCAGAGTTAATATCGATGCGGATATGTTTATGCGCGTTGTTACTAATTTGCTGTCGAATGCAATCAAGTATTCATCTGAGCATTCGCAGGTAGAGGTTGATATTTTGCAGACCGATGGATGGGTCGAGTTTAAGGTCATTGACCACGGTCCAGGGATTGCGCCCGAACACCTCGACGCCGTTTTCGAGCGCTTCAAGCAGATAAAGGAAACTGACGCGAAGAAGAGGCGCAGTTCAGGTTTGGGCTTGGCTGTGTCAAAGGCAATCGTGCAGCAGCACGGAGGCGCCATCGGCGTGGACAGTAAGCAGGGCGAGGGCAGTAGCTTTTGGGTAAAGCTGCCCAGCCTTCACACCTAAGCGTGGTTACGGGGCTGCTTTCGGCCGATCGCCTGCGAGCCCCTTATTTAATCTTGTTATGGAACTTTGTACTAGTCAGGTCAATCTTACTGAGATACGACTGAGCAGGCGCTAGTGACGGCACAACGAGGTCATTGCCTACTCGAGGGGACGCTATGAATGATATTGAGAAGATGCTCGCCGAGAGTGAACTCGCACGAAAGAAATTGCGCGAGCAGCTGGCAGAAACCGAGCTTCAGATACAGTCTTTACGGAAAACTGTCGATCTGATTTCTAGCCGTGAAATGGCAGTTGAGACGCGTGAAAACATCGTTGCATTGCGCGAAGAAGAACTGTCGCAGCGCTCATCCGAGCAGGATGCCAGAGACATAATGTTGGCCCGGCGGGAAGATCAGCAGGATGTGAGAAGCGAGCAGCAAGAAGAGCGCGAGGAGCGCCAGGACTTGCGAGATGAGGCCCAGAATAGGCGCGAGCAAAGACTTAATAAGCGGGAACTCTGGCTGGAAGGGCAGAGAGTTCCAGAGCGCGCCGGTGGCAAGCCCGGTGACGGGTTTCAGCGCCCAGCCATCGAGCGCAAGAATAGTGGCAACGCCAACAATAATAGAATGGGGCGAGGCCAGTAAAATTCAGCAATTTTGAGAGTCACGAGTCCGCCACAATCTCTGCTTAGATTGTCAGTGTGAGGCGAGTGGCTCGCAATAAAGCCCCAACGCAACTTTATCTCCCCTGTATGACTTCAATCAGCGCACCCGTCTCCGTCAGATGGGTGGCCGGTTTATCCCCTGGAGGATTGCATGATGTCCGTGCCCGAGAAATTTGATGCCGCCGAACAATCAGCTAAGCAAATGGAATTCAGTCCGCTGGCTCTAGAAGCGCAACAGTCTTATTCTGAACTCCGTCATTTAAATCCTCCCGTCAAACGCACGGATAGTGACGATGATATCGCCCAGATTGTTAATGATGGGTTCTCTGACGAGATTTACGGCAGAACGAGTTCTTATGCCAGCCGTGAAGACGAGTCGTGGATTTCAGTCGGTGAGCAGCGTGGGCGTGGAAACCAATGGAATAAGGATTATTCTATGGATCGCCGCGAACAGAATTTGCAGCAGCAATATGAGGATAAGGTCGGCGAAGCTAACAAATTTTTGAGACGCAACTTCAACGCGCTGGATCAGAATGGAGACAATCAGGTAAGCGAAAGAGAAATCGATAGGGCGCTGCGCAGCACGCGCAATCCGGAAGCGCGCGAACAATTGAAGACTTTGAAGGAAAACTTTGTGGATATAAGAGACGCTCAACCTTACGACCATTCATACGGTCTGTCTAGAGCCGATGTTTATGCTACCAGTCATGATCTGGAAAGAAATAGAGATGTTCGCGAATTTGCTGAAGATTTGCGGGTCGCACGCTCCCTTCTCTTCCGAGTTCTCGATTCTGCCAAAGGCGGAGGTGAAGATGGAAAGATCTCCAAGGGTGATCTAGAGCGTTTCCTGAAAGACTCCGATCCGAGGAATCCCTGGAGAGATATGGATTTTGCGCACAATACAATGAATCGTCAGATAGTGATGCAAATGCTCAGGCAGTGGGATGATCCTGACTCGGCGGTTTATCAGCTGCGTGGTGGTGGACGTTTCATCACACAGGGATCGATAAATCAGGCCCTGGACGAAAATCGCTTTGGAGAAAAACCACGCGAACGTGCCGACATTGATCGCGACCCGTATCGCCAGCGGTCGGACAATCTAAGATACAGTCCCAGGATGACGGACATCACCATTAAAGACAGATTCTAGAGGTTTTGTTGGAGGACGGGGGGGGACGACTTAAAAGGTCGTCCCTTTCTGCATTTGGTTCTATTCTTCTTCTGTAGACAGCTTGTAGCCGAACCCGTAGACGTTTTTGATCAATGACTTTTTGCTGTCCTCATCAATTCGTTTTCTCAATCGCTTTATTGTTGTCCGGACAGCTTCCGGACCTGCCGAAGCTTCTGATTTCCAAACTTGGTGTAACAGCGCGTCTGCATTGAATACTTGATTCGGGTGTGACATGAAAAACTCGAGAAGTGCGAATTCGATCGGCCAAAGCTCGAGTTCTTTGCCGTTTTTCGTGACTGTGCGCTTTGATGGATCCAAGTGAAGATCACCAAATTGGAACGTGGTGACGTGTCTCATCGGCTTTCGCCTCAAGAGCGCGCGAACACGTGCAGATAGTTCTCTAAGCTCAACCGGCTTGGTCAGGTAGTCGTCGGCGCCTGAGTCCAGCCCTAGCTCTTTGTTATCGATGGTTGATTTGCCAGTGAGCATCAAAACAGGACTGGCGCCGCCTCGCTCCCTGTATTCTTTGCAAATTTGTATGCCGCTCATTTCCGGCATTTCCCAGTCGAGAATGATGACGTCGTAGTCGTATGTCTTCACCATTTCGTTGGCGTCGGCGCCATTGTTGGCGACATCGACCGTGTACTTCTCATGCACCAGCCAATCTTCAATCAAGCCACAAAGCTCGGTGTCGTCATCGGCTAATAGAATGCGTGCCATGGTCTGCTTGCACCCACGAAATGTACACTCGTAACAAACTCAATGGTACCTGTACTTTTTATTCTCTCGCCTAGTCAAGAGAATTTATTCCTTATTTGTGGTCCGTCTCTATTCTGGTCATCGGATCTTGATAACCACCTTTTCATTTGCCAAATTCACAGGAATTTGGTCTTTTTTCAACGTCAAAATTCGGCTCGATCAATCGTTTGGAAAAAAGTCCGTTAACGGTCTTTTTTCCAGCTCAATATTTGGGATGTGTTTTTTTTGCGCTGGCGATGCTTTGCTCGCTTGAAAACTGTCATTAGGTAGTTGGACTTCCAGATGCTAGAGAAGTGCTTCGCATGTAAAGCAGTACCTCAAGCATGATCACATCAAGTCGTGTCACGGTAGATCGCAGCTGGTGCAACATTGCTGTGCGATCTTCAATCAGCTCAGCTGTAGCCCGGTAGTTCTGAGTTGAACAATTGAGCAAACGCTCCCTTCGTTCGCCCATTGATTTCGCACGCCGACGGTGAATATGTTGATGCGATATACAAAATCCGTTCTTGTTCCACTCATTTACCAGTTTTTCGCGCCTGGTTTCAGCATTCGGTCTCTCGGAGGAAGGAGCGTTCAAAAACTTCCATACCGAAGTTGGATAAGCCGAGGAAGGACCTTTTTCCGGCTCGAACAGGCGGGAAAGGATGTTGGGTATACCTTTTTCTATGCGCTTTTCGCCCCTTTGTTCGCGCAGTGACATGATCGCCAAGGCTGTCTGGATCGCTCCCTCGACGGTGTCGATCGTGTCGTATGAAATGTGGTTGATATCTGCGAGCTGAAGACCTCCGCCGATAATTCCAGTAATACCGCCGCTTATCAAATCTCCGTATGTATTGAGTTTGAGCGCGCGGTCGCGCCTAGCGGCAATCATGGCGTTGATTGAGTCTGCTTTGGCAATTTCTTCTTCAAGGAAATGAACGAAAGAGCGCACATCCTGCGACACGATCATCAGATTAACAACAAGATCCTGGCGTGCTTCCAGGTACTCGGTGCTGCTCAGTTTGCCTGCTTCCTTTTGCTGGCGCAGTGAGTCGAAATGCACAAGTGCATCCCACAAGCCGAGCACTTTTGCAGTCCGCTGCGCTTCAGCTGACAGGGTGTCAAGGGAGTGTGGGGGGGTAGTTTCGGATGGGGAAGAAGCAGCGGGATCGTCTTGCTGATCAGTCGATGATGGTTGACCTGTAGCCTGAGCCAAATGTTTTGGTGCCGCTTGGGCGGGCAGTGAACGGACTGCCGGTGCGAGTGCTTGCTGCTTTGGGCTCGCAGGTTCTAATGATGTTTCTGGAAGTTTTTGGATAGCCAGAACGGGCTGGAAGAAATTTGCTAAGCCGACCGTTATGGTAAGCCCGACTGCGGTTGCAGGTTTTTTAAATCGGATAAACACTCAGTAAGATTGCAGAAAGTTCTCTTAAACGCTTGATGCTATGAGCCTTTGAGCTACCTGTCAACTTTTATTTCTATCATCCCGCCGCCTTCCGAGCCATTCGAGCCAGGGCAGGATGGAAGGTATTCGGTTAAAATCAAAGGCATGTGTGGTCGCTATACTCTCTATCATTCTTCAAACGAAATCGTGGATCGTTTCCGGACCATGCAGGTCGAGTTCGATCTCGAACAACGTTTCAACATTGCCCCTACTCAAATGGTCGCTGTCGTTGCTGAAAAGGCCGAAGGCGGAAAAACTGAACGCAGGCTCGAGCCTGTTAAATGGGGTTTGGTGCCATTCTGGGTAAAGGACATCAAAACTTTTAAACCGTTCTTCAATACTCGAGTCGAAACTATTGCCGAGAAGCCCTCGTTCAAGGCTGCCTTTACGCGACGCCGCTGCATAATTCCGTGCGATGGATTTTATGAATGGAAGAAAACCGAAGACGGCAAAATTCCAATGTTCATAACGCTCAAGGACGGCGGCACATTCGGGATGGCTGGTATTTATGAAACTTGGAGCTCCCCTGATGGCGGTGATTTGACCACTTGCTCAATCATCACAGTGCCGGCTAATAGTTTCATGTCGGATATTCATGACCGTATGCCTGCGATCATCAGGCGCGAGGACGAGGATTTCTGGTTGAATCCCATGGAAGTGAATAACGAGCAGTTGCTTAAGGTCTTGAAGCCGTACGATGATTCGCAAATGAAAGCGCATCCTGTTTCTTCGATGGTCAATTCTCCGCGAACCGACTCCATTCGCTTGATTGAAGAGTGCACCTTGGAGCAGGCGTTGGAAAAGCCCGTCTCTTTGACGAGAGGTAAGGCTACTGCTAAAAAACGCGAAAAGGGTCTGGAAGATACCGGTCAATTGAAATTGTTTTAGAGACAAACTAGGGTGGTGGCGATAGAATTGCCGCTTTGATTCGAATGAGGAATCCCGAAGTTGAGAATGACGTCCGGAGTGCTGCTGTTTAATCGTAAGCGCAAGGACTTGCATGTTTTGCTTGTCTACAACGGAAATAGTTGGAGTATTCCTAAAGGTGGCATGGAGCGGCATGAGTCGCGTCGCAAAGCCGCGATACGTGAATTGGAAGAAGAGACATCCATTAAGGCTCCCGCTCATTTAGAAGAGATTGGATATGTCGACCGGGCACCTTTTGAGCGCTTATATTGCTTCGTGGGTGAGGGTAAAGGTAAGCCAAAGCCAGCTGATGATGCGGAGATCGCTGATTTCTATCCGCTCAATCAGGCGAAAAAATTGATTGCGAAGTATCAGCTGCCGCTTCTCGAAATCCTCGGGGCGCTGGAGAAGAATTTGTAGAAATCAATGCGTGCAAGCATTGTGGCTACGTGGTTTGATCTTGATTATATTTCTTGGAGCCGGCTAGAAGCCGGCGCTCCGGCCGATGCTTGGCCGATGTAAAAGCCGGCTAGAAGCCGGCGCTCCGGCCGATAATCGGACGATGCTCGGCTGATGCTCGGCTGATGCTCGGCTGATTTTAGTCGAGCATCTTCAATTGTTCGTTGATGCTGTTTTTCTTGTGTTCTAGATCGGCGATTTGATCTTTAATGAGCTGGACTTTCTCAGGTGGTGCTTTCTTCGCGAAGTCTGGATTGCCGATGATTTGAGCCTGTTTGGCTAATTCCTTCTCGGTAGCCGCGAGCTGTTGTTTCAACTTTTCGCGAGTTTTCTCGATATCGATTGTGGTTCCGAGCGGAATGGCGACTTTGATCGTTCCCACTTTGTCCCATGCAGAGCGCGGTGGCAGAGTGGAGAGTTCAAAATCGACTTTGCCGGCTTTGGCCAGGCGCTTGATGTAGTCTACGTTCTCAGCAAGCAGTTTCTTTTCTTCTGCGTTTTCAGCCTGGACGATAATTTCGACTTCCGAAGAGGCAGGTACATTGAATGTCTGGCGAATGTTTCTTACCGAGCGGATCACCTTCATAATGAGGCCCATCTCCGCATCGGATTGCTCATTGAAGAAGCGCTCGTCATCGCGCGGATACGGTGCGAACATGATCGAATCGTAGTTGTCGAATAGTTCTGACTTGGGCGTTCTGCTCCAGAGTTCGTCTGTAATAAACGGAGCGGTCGGATGCATCGCGCGCATTAAGCCTTCGAATATATTGTGCAGAACAATTTGCGTTTGTTCTTTCAATTCAGGCTTGGCCATCTGAATCTTGGCGATTTCGATGTACCAATCGCAGTAATGGTCCCAGGTGAAATCATAGATTTCGCGGGTGGCGTCGTGGAAATCGTATTCGTTGTAAGCGTGGGCGACATTCTTCAACATTGTGTTGAAGCGGTGCAGGATCCACCTGTCGGCCAGCGTTAGTTTTTCTGGATCTATCGGTTTTGGAGTGTAGCCTTCCAGTTGTGAAAGCACGAATCTACCGGCATTCCACAATTTGTTGGCGAAACGCTTGTATTCATCCAGCCTGTCTTCACGGAAGCGAACATCCTGGTCGCCTTTGATGCCGACGGATGCAAACCAGAATCTGTTCGCATCGGCGCCGTATTTTTCGATCATGTCCAACGGGTCGACGGCATTGCCTTTGGATTTGGACATGCGCTTGCCATCAGGAGTTTGAATAACAGGGTGGATCAAGACTTCCTTGAATGGAATCGTTTTCACAAACTTCAAGCTGGTGAAAATCATGCGTGCCACCCAGAGATTGATAATCTCGCGGGCAGTCGAAAGAATTGTCGTCGGATAGAAGACTTTGAACTCGCGGGTTTCTTCCGGCCAACCCAAAGTGGCGAAAGGCCAGAGTGCCGACGAGAACCATGTATCAAGCACATCTTCGTCCTGCGTGAGAACTTTCGAATCGCACTTGCTGCATTGTTCAGGTGCGGTTTCATATGCGTCGACGTGCTCGTTTTCGCATGTCCAGACAGGAATGCGATGTCCCCACCAGAGCTGGCGGCTGATATTCCAGTCGCGAATGTTTTTCATCCAGTCCAAATAGGTCGCGGCGTAGCGTTCAGGAACGAACTTGATGCGCTCTTCTTCAACTACTTTGATGGCAGGCTCGGCGAGTTCTTTCATCGAGCAATACCACTGATCGGACAGATATGGTTCGATGACAGTATGGCACCGCTCGCAGTGCCCGACTCCGTGCTCGTAGTCTTTGATCTCTACCATTAAGCCGGATTCTTCGAGTTCTGCCACCGCTTCTTTGCGAACGACAAAGCGATCTTTGCCGTGGAAGCGCTCGGGAACGAATTCATTTCCGATCAGCTTGCCTTCACTGTCGATAACGATCGGGGCTGAAAGATTGTGGCGCTGTCCCACTTCCCAGTCGTTGGCGTCGTGGGCCGGAGTAATCTTCAAGCAGCCGGTGCCGAACTCGCGTTCTACATAATTGTCGGCAATAACAGGAATTTCACGATTGGTGAGAGGAAGTTTCACCTTCTTGCCCACGTATTGTTTATAACGATCGTCGGCCGGATGCACGGCAACGGCAACGTCGCCAAGGAGAGTTTCCGGTCTGGTTGTTGCGACCGTCAGTCCACCCTCGCCTTCTGTTAGCGGATATTTAATTAGATATAGATGACCTTTGGTATCTTCATGCTCGACCTCCAGGTCAGAGAGGCTGGTCAAGCAGCGCGGGCACCAGTTGCAGATGCGATTGCCCCGGTAGATATAGCCTTCCTTGTATAGGATGCAGAAGGCGCGATAAATCGCTTTTACATAACTCTCATCCATCGTGAAAGCGATGCGGTCCCAGCTGAAGCTAACGCCTAGCCGGCGGTATTGCTGCATGATTGTGTCGCCGTACTGTTTGCGCCACTCCCATACCTTTTCAATAAACTTTTCGCGCCCGAGATCGCGGCGATTTATTTTTTCCTGTTTAAGTTTGCGCTCGACTACCATCTGGGTCGAAATTCCGGCGTGGTCGGTGCCGGGCTGCCAGAGAACGTTGTAGCCTTGCATGCGTTTAAGACGAATTAAGACGTCCTGCAATGTGCCGTTGAGGGCGTGACCCATATGAAGGTTGCCGGTAATATTGGGCGGCGGCAGCGCGCAGGAAAAAACGGGGCGGTCAGGAAGGATGTCAAGATCGAAAACTTCCTTATCAAACCACTCTTTGGTCCACTTAGCCTCGACTTCCTTTGGGTTGTAGGCGCCGGACGTCGAATCGGGTGACATAGATGTTGCTGTCTTTGTGCTCGGGGTGGACATGTGCGCTCCATGCAAAGCGGTGTGAACTTCCGAAATGGCTCGGAAACCTCGATTATATCCAGGCTTCGAGTCCACCGTCCACCTGCAAAGAGGGATTCTGTGACGCAAAGACACAAACGCAACTTATCTAAACCGGCAGGGAAGCCTACTGATGTTAGAATTGCCGGTTGGCGTCAAGCTTCAATTTTGTCTTGACTACGTTTTGGGCAACACAGTTTTACAGGACCGGCACATGATCTCCAGTAATGATTTTCGACCAGGGGTAACTGTTGAGTGGAACAACGGCGTTTGGCAGGTTGTTGAAGCGATGCACGTGAAACCCGGCAAAGGTTCTGCGTTTGTACGCACGAAAATGAGAAACCTCGAGACCCAGAACGTTCTCGAAACCACATTCAGGGCAGGCGAAAAATTGCCGCAAGCAATCGTCGAAAAAGCTGAAATGAATTTCGTCTACAAGGCAGGCGAAAACTTCGCTCTCATGGATACCGCCAGCTACGAGCAAATCGAACTGCCGGCTAAGACCATCGGACCCGGCTCGGAATTTTTGAAAGAAGGATGCGAAGGCATCATCGTAATGAAATACGACAACCGTGTAATCGGCGTCGATCTGCCGAATACCGTCGAACTGGAAGTGACGGAGACTGTGCCTGATGAGCGCGGCGATACCTCTTCCGGCGGCGGCAAACCGGCGACCCTTGAAACCGGTGCAACAATACAAGTTCCGTTCCATATCAAGGTGGGAGACAAAGTCAAAGTTGATACTAGGAACCGTAAGTATCTGACTCGTGTCTAGAGCTGAGTATTCATCGAAGTAGTCGTCTGGGCACAGGAAATGAAGATAGATCTAAATCAAATTCGTGAATTGCTTTCCGTTGTTAGTCAAACGGATATTACTGAACTGACGCTTGAATTCGGCGATCAGAAGATAACCATCAAAAAGAGTGCTGTTCAAATAGCGCCGACCTCCATTATTGCGGAGACGCCAATGGCTGCTTCGGTCGTGCATCAAGCACCAGCCAAGCAGATTTCTTTTGAACCGGCTTCAGCTCCGGCGCCGGCCGCTCCGCCAAAAGCGGAAGAGCCGGTCTCGGCAAATAATGGTTATGTGGCAGTGACCTCTCCGATGGTGGGCACCTTTTATCGTGCCGCCTCGCCGACAGCTTCTCCTTTCGTCGATGTAGGCGATCGCATCTCTGTCGGGCAGACTGTTTGCATCATCGAAGCGATGAAGCTGATGAACGATATGCCGGCAGAAGTTGCAGGCAAAATCGTCAAAGTGTGCGTAGACAACGGCACCACCGTTGAATACGGACAGACGCTGTTTCTCGTAGATCCGAAGGGCTAAGCCTGAGCGCTCAGCGTCGAGCCGAACAACAGCGGCAAGTTCGATTGGTAAAACCACTAAAACAAACGAAGCGAGCAAGAGTTGATCGAAAAGGTTCTAATTGCAAATCGCGGCGAGATTGCTCTCCGAGTTATCAGGGCGTGCAGAGAGATGAACGTGCGCACCGTCGCCGTTTATTCTCAAGCTGACGCAGAGTCGCTTCACGTAAAACTGGCCGATGAAGCTTTTTGCATCGGACCGCCGCCTTCCAATCGCAGCTATTTGCATATTCCGGCATTGATTTCGACTGCTGTCGTAACTGGTGCTGATGCCATTCACCCTGGTTATGGTTTTCTTTCGGAAAATGCTAATTTTGCTCAAATTTGCGCCGATCACCGTATCAAGTTCATCGGACCTTCGATAACCGCGATTAATTCTATGGGCGACAAAGCCTCAGCTCGCGAAACCATGCGCGCTGCGAATGTGCCTGTCGTTCCCGGCAGTCAGGGCTTGATAACACATGATGCCGAAGCCTTCAAATTGGCCAATGAAATTGGTTTTCCAGTCATAATTAAAGCAACCGCAGGTGGTGGCGGGCGCGGCATGCGCGTGGCTCACGACCAAGCCCAGCTCGCCAATGCGATTTCATCGGCCCGAAGCGAGGCATCTGCAGCATTTGGTGACGGCGGCGTTTATATCGAAAAATACTTGAAGCCCATTCGGCACATCGAAATTCAGGTATTGGCTGATTCTCACGGCAATTGTGTTCACCTGGGTGAGCGTGACTGCTCGGTGCAGAGACGTCACCAGAAACTGATTGAAGAAGCTCCGAGCCCGGCAATCAGCCCTGAGATGAGAAAACAAATGGGTGAAGCTGCTGTTAGAGCTGCTCTGCAAATCGGATATGAAGGGGCCGGCACGGTTGAATTCATCTATGCCAACGACAAGTTCTATTTCATGGAAATGAATACTCGTATCCAGGTCGAGCAC
>CAZBOX010000145.1:0-14261 GCA_964493595.1 uncultured Candidatus Obscuribacterales bacterium
CGACTGGCGCGCCAGTCTTCGGATCTGTCGCACTCGGAGTTGAGCTCTTCGCAGGGTCTGTAGAGACAGAAGTGCTTGCCTTGGGATCGGTTGCAACCGGTGAACCGGTCTTCGGATCTGTGGCGACTGGCGCGCCAGTCTTCGGATCTGTCGCTCCTGGCGTTGCGCTCTTCGCAGGATCTGTAGAAACTGATGTTCCAGCTTTTGGATCCGTGGAAACTGGCGCGCCGGTCTTCGGATCTGTCGCAACGGGTGCTCCGGCCTTCGGATCTGTCGCAACGGGTGCCCCAGTCTTCGGATCCGTCGCAACTGGTGCTCCAGCCTTCGGATCTGTCGCTCCTGGCGTTGCGCTCTTCGCAGGATCTGTAGAAACTGATGTTCCAGCTTTTGGATCTGTAGCAACTGGCGCACCGGTCTTCGGATCTGTCGCAACGGGTGCTCCAGTCTTCGGATCTGTAGCAACTGGTGCTCCGGTCTTCGGATCTGTCGCAACTGTTGCCCCAGTCTTCGGATCTGTCGCGACTGGTGCTCCGGTTTTCGGGTCCGTAGCGCCTGGTGTTGCGCTCTTCGCAGGATCAGCTGTTCCTGTGGTTCCTGTAGTTCCTGTGGTTCCTGTAGTTGCGGTTGTTCCGGCCTTCGGATCTGTTGTGACGGGTGCTCCCGTTTTCGGATCCGTAGAGCCGGGTGTTGCGCTCTTCGCAGGATCAGCTGTTCCTGTAGTTCCTGTTGTACCTGTAGTTCCGGTTGTTCCAGCCTTCGGATCTGTTGTGACGGGTGCTCCAGTTTTCGGATCCGTAGCGGCGGGTGTTGCGCTCTTGGCAGGATCAGTTGTTCCTGTAGTTCCTGTTGTACCTGTAGTTCCGGTTGTTCCAGCCTTCGGATCCGTTGTAACGGGTGCTCCCGTTTTCGGATCGGTTGCGCCCGGTGTCGTGCTCTTGGCAGGATCAGCTGTTCCTGTAGTTCCTGTCGTACCTGAAGTTCCGGCCTTCGGATCTGTTGCAGCTGTTGTTCCAGCAGTTCCAGCCTTAGGATCTGTTGTAACTGGGGTTCCAGTAGTTCCAGTCGTACCGGTAGTTCCAGCCTTCGGATCAGTTGTTGTACCTGCCTTAGGATCGGTGGAAACGGTTGCCCCTGTTTTCGGATCAACATGAGCAGTTCCGGCTTTTGGATCTACCGTAGAAGCAGTGCCAGAAGGTGCGGAACCTTTCGCCAAATCAACATTTGTAGTTGAAGAGCTGTTCGCAGCCCCAGCTTTTGGATCTGTCGCAGTACCTGCATTGGCAACGTTGCCGGACTTGGGATCAACGTTTGTACCAGAAGCCGTGCCTGCAGCCTTAGGGTCGACGTTTGTGGTACCACTATTAACGGTGCCAGCCTTTGGATCCGCGTTTATGGTGCCACTATTGGCGGTGCCAGCTTTTGGATCTGTTTGGGTAGTACCATTGCCATTCGCAGCGGCTTTAGGATCTGTTGCTGTTCCGGAATTCGTAGTGGTACCAGTCGTGCCACCTGTAAGAATCTTAGAAGGATCGATTGGGACCACTATACCCGTGGGGTTGGCAGTCTTGAGTGGATCTTGCGTTGTCGTTGTGGGCGGAACCACAATTTGTCCACTCTGCTTAGCTACTTCGGTGTTGACCGGAACAGCAGCAGGATCTGTACGCAAACCGAGCTGCGCAGCTTTGTCTGGTGGCAACATCATCGCCAACTCGCCAACTCGATCCTTAGGAAGATTGGCGATAATACCGCGAAGCTGATCGACGGACATATTAGACAACTCGTTGTTAGACAGCGCCTTGCCGTCCACTATTGTTATCTTGCCATCAGGTGCAGTGAAGTTGCGTAAGTCCGCAGCCATAATCGGCTTGCCCTGAGAGTCAACCAATACCTTTCCGTCTGCAGTAGTCGCCTGTCCTTGAGCATTGACTCCAGCCACGGTAGCTGAGGTTACTTGACCAGCAGGATTTAGCGGCATTGCTTTGACGTCGCTGACGGACTTGCCATCTGTGCCGGCCGACACATCACGAAGATGTTCGTTACTGGTTCCGTTTGTTATTACAGGTTGTTTGGCAACGACAGGTTCTTTGCGATCAACTTCGACAGCTGGTGCGCTCGCAGCCAATCTGCTGTGCTCAATTTCGGCACGAATTGCTTGAGCCTCTTGCTCGTAACGCGTTGCGTTCGCGATAGCTTGAGCTTTCACTGTCTCAACAGGAGGCTGCTCTCTCAATGTAGCGTTCGTTTGCTCAAGACGTTTTTCTGCTGCCACAACTGCTGCTTGCGCTGCCTCAACCTTCTGGTTGGCAGCAGTTACTGCGTCGGACATGGTCTTCAGTTTCGCTTGCTCGGCTTCAAGTCGAGTGGTGGCAGCCTGAAGCTTCTCTTCTGCAGCTTTCTTATCAGCTAGTTGCTGAGCCGTGGGCGGCGTGTTCTGTTGTTGTTGATCGCGTTTCTGTTGTTCCAGTTGCGCTTGGGCTTCTGCCTTAGCCTTTTGTGCGTCAGCGACTTGTTTCTGCTGTTCGGCAAGCTGCTGCCGCGCTTGCTCTGAGCGCTGTGCCTCAGCTGCGGCTTGAGTTTTGGCGGCTTCAACCGCTCTTTGCTCAACTTGTCTTTGTGCTTGCAGTGCATTGTTGTTAGCTTCGGCGACTGCGGCTCGTGCACGCTCGGCCGCAGCGGCATGTTCTCTCGCTTCAGCCTGTACTTGGAGACCGGCTTGTCTATAGGACTCAGCCTGTGCAATTGCCTTCTGCTGTTCAGTTGGGTTGGTGATCTGATCAGCAACTTTCCGCTGCGTCTCGGCAACAACTCTCAATTCTTCTGCCTTGGTAGCTTGCAAGGTGCTTTGCTGTTGCAGCGCTTCCTGGCGAGTTCTTTCAGCGTCAGCTATCTTACGTGTAATTTCAGCTTGGCGCTGCACTTCTGAGGCCGTGAGATCTGTTCTTCCAGCCAATTGCGCCGCATCACGTCTCAAAGTCTCCAGTTGTTGATTGGCCAAGAACTGTTGACTACGAGCCTGGTCAAGGTTAGCCTGCGTGGCTTCTACCTTCTGTTGTTGTTGATGGAGAACTTCCGCCGCAGCATTCAACTTAGCAAGGTCGGTGTTAGCAGTTGCAAGCTTCTTAGCAGCATCTGCAGCGGCAGCATCTGCGGCAACCTTAGCCTGGTTGCGCGCTTGCTCGAAGGTTGGCACATCTGCTTGAGGACCACCAGCTCGCACCGGTGTCACGGGTTGCTGCTCTACTGGTGTTTTCGCGAGCGCGTCTTGTCTAGCTTTTATGGATGCTTCCGTGCCGGCAGGCAGGGGTACAGCACCATCCTTTTTGCCTTCGACAGGCGCGATTCCACCGGGCAATGTATTAGTGCCGCGGTTTAAGACTATGGGATCGTTGACTTTGGCGGCACCAGGGGTAGTACCGTCGGGATTTCTAACTATGGGTCCTTCCGGTGGCTGACCCGGGCGAGGGTTGAGAATACTGCCGCCTAACGGTCCACCAGCATTGAGATTGACCTTCTCAGGCTGAACAACAGCAGGAGGCAGATCCGTGATGGAACCATTCATGTTGAGCTGTCTGGTCGCACCACCGGGACCAGTAGTAGTAATCTCTGCCTGTCCTACGTTTGTAGTTGTATTAACTGTGATTTTGCCGTTCTGAACTGTCGGATTGGCAATCGACTCAGGAGTTTCTACTCCGTTCTTATAGGTTCGTGTCGTGAACTTATCGCTGTTCACGTCCTGGTGCATAACCGTCGTGAGTCCGGTCTTCGCATCATAAACCGCGACATCGGTACCTTTAGGCCCGACAGTGACATCACGTCTTACGCCGTTAACTTCAACCTGCGAATAAGTAGTTGTTTTGCCGTCTGCACTGACATGAATTTTCGAACCATCCGAATTGATGATCGTCTTTTCGTTATTTGCATGATCGATCTTGACTGGCTTGCCGTCTGCGCCAACCCATGTGCGATCGCCGTTAGCTTGATTTATCTGCAGAGAAATTCGTTGGTTCTCAGCACCGGCAACCGGGACCCACTCGCCTTTACTGTTGAGCTGTACTTTGCTCCAAGTACCGTCCTTGTTCATTTGCATACCATCGAATCCATTGGAAACGAAGGTAGGTCCGGTCACACCTTCTGGACGCTGTCCTTGTGGTCTGGGATCTTCGAATCTGGTTTGAGTAGACAAAAGTCCAGCCTGTGTGCTGACTATCTCTCCTTTTTCATTACGGTTGATTATGCGATCCGGGAATAAATCAGCAAATCCACCGGTAGGGCTGGACGTTCTGAAAGACTCAGTGGAAGCCCCTGTAGACTGTCTGACGATCCAGCTACCATCCTTGAAAATACTGACGGCGCCTGTACTTTCATCAACCTGAATATTTTTGGCGGTTTCATTTGTAGGCTTCCAAGTCATTATTGGCAAATGATCTTCACCAAGTTTCGGCTTGCCGGCTTCATCTAGCACGAGCGTGCCATCCAACTTGTTCCAACCGGTTACTTTTCCGTTTTCTACAACCGCTTGCCAGCGCTCAGTGCCTTTGCTCATTGCAATTATTTGGCCGGAGGCATCTCGCTCAATTTGCGTGTAATTGTTGAGCATGTCACCAGTATTGGTGCCGAAAATTCCGCTAAGTTTACCGCCCTTATCTCTAATAAGAGTTGAACCATCCAATTGCAATTCTGCGGTGCGTCCGTCAACGAGCGTCATACGCGGACGGCCGTTGTCACCTACACTGAACTCTCCGACTTTCGACTTCGGATCAAAGCTGGAGTCTCTGTAAGCGATGTTCAGTCCATCTTCTTGACGGATGAACATCTCCATCGGCTTACCGTTGACCATGATGGGATTACCCTGAGCATCGCGTACATCAATATGCGACAGCTCAGGTTTGGTCAACTTATTGTCAGGACCAGGCATTGTGTAATCGTAAGAAATCTTCTTGCCTGAATGGTCGATTGAATCACGCAGCACCTGCTGCATATTTCCGTCTTTATCTTTATAAGAGTCGTAATTGAGAACCATGCCATCAGGCTTGGTGACACGCATCTTACCGTCGCCAAGCTTTTCGATGGTATCGCCGCCGATCATTCTCTGCGAGAAGGAATCTTTAGTCACACTTAGAGTGAACGCGGCCTCAACAGGTTTGCCGTCCTTCATGGTCGGTTTTTCAGAGAACGGATCTATCAAGCTCCACTTCTGACCGTCGGTTGTTTTCCACGTGCCGCGCTCATCGGTAAATCTAGAAATTCCGCCCGGCACCTTATCGTCATATTCGAACGAGTTGTAATTGCCTGAACCGTCTTGCAGACGTTCCAGCCGTCCATAGCGATCGGTATAGATGCTTCGGCTTGTCTTATCGTCGTGAGACTCCAGTCTTGTAGAGCCATCGGCCAAATAAGTTTCGTAGTGACCATTGCCTGAAATTGCCAGGTAGCCATCTGCTCCGCTAATGACCGACATATCCGTGCGCTGAGTGGGCGGTTTGGTGCCATTATCAGTGCCGGTCCAATGCTCACCGTCAGTGCTTGTATACTGTGAGCCATTTTGCAGTTTGAGAGTAGTCTGTTCACCTACGACATTACCTTCGCTGTCGTAAATGGGAACGCGAGTAAAAGTATGAGTGTCGCCGTTTCCTTGCTTGACTTGCTCAAGCTGACCATTGCTATTGGCAATGGTTTCAGAACCATCGGCGTTATACCGAAATACTTTTCCAGAAGCTGAGTCAGTAAATTTGAGATTGCCCAGAGTCCAGCTCTGCGTCTGGTCGACACTGACGTCTTTGACAGTGGTTTTGCCGTCGGTATACGTGCCGTCTTGCTGACGTTTAAACTCGCGCCCGTCCGGCATTTTGAAAGCGGTAAGATTACCGTCTTTGTCGCGAGTGTATTCGAAACGCTCAGCCGGTGAGTCCTTTTTCTCCCCAGGAGCATTGACTGCTTTCAAATATCCGTCAGTTCCAACTTCAATCGTCGAGCCGTCGCGACGCTCAACCAATCTGCTTCCGTCGAGTCTGGAAATATCGCGCTTTCCGTCGAAATCCGTAAACACCACATCGCCTGTGTGCTGATCTACAGTGATGTCGCCTGCGCGAGAGTCTTCCGTCTTATTATTCGTCCAGATGCCGTCTTTGTTCGTCCAGGTCTTGCCCTGATAGTCTTTAAATTGCGTCGGATTGCCGTCTTTGTCCCAGGCGGTAAACTCCGTCGTTTCACCTCGTGCATTTGTTACTCGAACAATCTGACCGTTATCATTCCGTTCGATAGCACCGGAAAGAGTTGGGTCTTCAATGCGCTGAGTACCGTCAGTCAGTTCAGATACGGTTCCCCACTGTCCATTTTCGAGCTTCGTGCTGTAGCTGTACTCGCCCTTCTCATTGACAGATATCTTGCCATTCCATGTGACTGGTTGACCCTGCTCATTGAGGACTGGCTTGCCGTCCTGCATTCGCGTGTACTGGCGTCCGTTTTCGCCTTCCGGCTTGCTCAGGTCCGTTGTCCAGGTGCCCTCACGATTGTTGACGCTTTGAATTTCTAACTTGCCTTCCGGAGTGCGTCCGTAGGTAAAGTCGAAATTTTTGCCGTCAGCAGTTGTGACGTGAGTGACTTTGTCGACCTGCACTTGCTGGCCGTTAACCTGGTCGGTCATCTGATGCGATGTGACAATCGAACCATCGGTATTACGGCGCTCTGTGCCTCCGTCGGCAGTCTTCAAAGAATAGCTGCCGTCATAGTTGATTTGTGCCTGTCCATCGGCACCCAACATGACATTGTCTTCGGGTCTGACCCACTTGCCGCCTACATTCCTGTACTCTCCGACTTGTCGAGCATCTTGCGCCTGGTGGACAAAAATCGAAGTGGCTTCACCGGTGGCAGCGTCATAAGTGTATGTGGCAATCGGCTTATTGTTCGAGTCGAAAGTTTGCGTAGGACGCCCTTGTGTATCGAGCTCGACTTTCGATTTATCAACGTTGACTACTTCACGACTACCGTCCGGACGAATAGTTACTTCTCGTCCGCCGGCACTGGTGTAAGAGACATTGCCCGAGGCGGCGTCGTAAGTCAGTCTGCTACCGGAATACTCAACTCCGTTCTGGTCGACTACTTTGTTGACTACACCGTCAGCGCGTGTATCAACAGAGATGCGCACATCCTTGCCCGGCACTGCAGGGTACTCGGAATGGGTAGTGCCGTCAGGACGATGAGTTACTCGCGCACCTGCGACGGCGTTGGCACCGTCGCCTTCGAATTTGGTGAAGGTGACTTGACCAGGCTCAGGCTTGTCGGTCTCGATACGACCTCTCCAAGTCTGTCCGTTAGCCAGGGTGTACTCGTTGTAGGTTTCGCCGTTTTTGCCGACCAGACCCTGCTGAGTCAATTTCATCGCAGGCTGCTCGCTGTTTCCGGTCCGGAAAGCTGTTACTTCACCATCGGTTCCGCGTTCGAAGGTGGTGGTGCGTCCCTGAGCGTCTACGACCTTGGTCAGTTGTTGGGCGTCATTTCTCTCAACGGAGTTCTGTCCGCTTGCGCTAGCGGCTGCGGTCTTGTCCGGAGTGAACTTAGCGGGAAACTTCTGCTCGGCGGAGTCGAACATAACTGGAGCGACTCCGAACTGCTCCGGCACTTCGGTTTTCTTCTCTGGCGGCTTCTCCTTCAGATACTGCAGCGGATCTAGCTGCGTATCGGTAGTAGCCGCCTTTTTTGGCTGCTCTTCAACTTCCTTCGGTTTATTCGGCTCGGTCATGCGCCAGAGGATTTCCGGTGAAGTGTAGAAACTGAGTTACTTGGTAAGGGACCTGCAAAAGCCTGAAAGCGGCTTCGGTATGGACTGGCAAAGTTCGCCTGAACGGACTGACCGTGGAGAACAGTGCGTTGTCAAATGGTACTCCTATACAGTATTTATTACTGTCGTCTAATTTACATTTGCACCAAAAACAGCGCCGCCCAACGCTATAAAAGGCGAGGAACCGCATTAATTTTTGCTAATATGAAAAACGTTTAAACGCGCTAATCGATTTGTCTACCTAAAAATCGACCGCAATAAGCCTTCCAGTTTGAATTAAGGTCATTACCTGCCAACTCTCTGGCGGCTTGTGGGGGCAGATCAATGCGAACAGAACGTTTTCGTCCGTCTTGAGTGAACTCGTTGCGCATAGACACGTCTTCGTAAATCTCATAGGAAACCACTGCCTCCCATCCGCCCTCTTTGAAGACTTCCAACTGGCAGACAATGCCTTGTCCATCGCATTTAACAATGCGGCAGTCATCGGCAAGCTGCTCCATCGAATGATTTCCAGTCGTAATTCGGGTCGGCGCATCTTCATCGGCAACAGAAGGCTGCACAATCACCGTCTTTGCATCCTCAGGTGATTCTCCCGCTCCGGTTCCGGCAGACACAGCTTGTTTTTCTTGATGTAAATTCGTGTCACTGAGAACTTTCGTTTCATCATCGTCAACATTAGCAAAAGCGGCACCACAAGCCGGGCAAATCGTAGCGCTATTGACAGTCATACGACCACAGCCATCGCAAAGCTTGGTTGCAACTTCAGTAATTACACCGGCGGTTTTGACACCACCTGTAGTGAGCACCGCATTTGGTGCGGAAGAAGTACGAGCACGATAATCTTCCACATCGACGTTGCTCGGAATGAGAAGAACAGCGCCGCGAGTCAGTGTCGCCACTGGAGCTCCTTTGCTGTCCGTATCTGTGGAAATTCCGTTTACCTCTGCGAGCAAACGCCACAGATTGACGTCCTGCAGAGCTGGATGCTTCATAGCCACCGACTTCAGACTGTCACCTAGTCTGGCGATGTACTTGATACGTCCGTCGGCCGGCTTCGACCTGCCAATGGGTCCCAACAGACTTTCGATGTTTGCTCGCTTCTTCTGCGCGGCTTCCATAGCCGATGCTGCAAGTGCCGCAGTAACCTCTGAAGACGTTGCCGGCAGTGAGCCCGGGATAGTCGGCGGTCCACCAGCCTGACCGGTTGGCACACCTCCTGTTGGAGCACCCGTAGATGGTCCACTCTTACTGCCAGACCAGCCAGACCCAAAACGAGCAATCAACTCTTCGTCGGCACTCATCTTCTTGTCCTGTGTTCCGGCGGCTCTGGCTCCTGCGACACCACCCTTTCTGAATTCTTCAATCTCAGTAGTGGACGGCAACCAGATGATCATCTTCGGTTTGAGGTCCGGAACTTGCTTGCCATTTTCGACACGCAGCTGAATTACTTCCTTGTTGATCTCGTAAATTAGCGGCGCAAGCTTTACGTCTCGCAGTTGAGTATTGGCGATACTCTGCAGAGTATCTTTCTCGCGAACGATATAACGACGACGCTTCTCCCTGTCGCGCTGTTTGTCCTTCTCGTCTGACTTCTCTTTCTCCTTCTGCTCCTGCTCCAATTGTTTGCGCTTCTTCTCTGCCAGGGCAGCCAGCATGAGAGCATCGAGACGGGCCTTTTCTTCGCGCTTGTGCTGTTCTTCTTTTTCGCGCTTTTCCTTCTCTTCGTCTTCCTTCTTCTCTCGTTTGGCTTTCTCGTCCAGGAATTTTTCGTCCTTCTTGTCCTGAACGTTGATAGCATCGGGTCTGTCTGCTCTGCTTTCTACAGGTTTGGTTCCTGGCAAAGCAATATCCTGCTGTCTTTGTGCCTGTATCGCATCAGGTTTGATGACATTGGCTTCCGGCTTACCTTCTGCCTTGACCGCCTCCGGCCTCGTATCTGGGCGATTACCGATGTCAACTCTGCCAGCGTTCTGAGCAGCGGCAGCCTGAGCAGCATCGATTCTTGATTGCGGTGCTTCAAAACGTGCGCCAGGAGCGGTTTCACGACTCGCCTGTTGCGCTTCTTGACCGGTAGGCCGAACAGCAGTTTGCACCGGATCTTTGCCGGATCGCAAATCCAACATTTGCCTGATAGCCATTTCCTGCGCCGGTGTGGTTCGGGCTATCAAGGCCATAGCATCGGCCCTTTCGCTCATTTGACGATTGATGCCGTTTTGCTCCATTGCAGCCAGACGCTCGCCGGGACGAGAAGGATCAAGTTTGCGCCCGAGTATGTCTTCAATCCTCAACGCATTTTTAGAACCATCTACTCCAAGCTGTTTGTTGACGTCACCGAGCATCTTAGTCAGATCGCCGAGTAGACGCTGCGTATCTTTTGGGCTCAACTGCTGATTATTGATCGCATCTTTATTGGCCTTCATGAAGTCATAGAGACGCTCAGTCGGGCTCTTGAGTTGGTCCGTTAAGCCCATCAAATCCTTGACACGAGCCGGATTGAACTTACCGTCGGCAGCGCCTTCGGTGAGGAATTTTGTCAGGCGGTCTGCTTTATTAGGATCAAGGCCTTTAAATATATCCTCTACTTTCTGTCCTTTTGTTTGCTCGACGCGTTTCATCGCTTCTGCAAGAAAATCTCGCGTGGCTTTATCATTCAAGTCGAAACCTGGAATGCCCTTCTGGTTAGGTCCGCCCTTCATGGCATCAAGCGCACGATTGGCTTGATCGCCGCCATCCTGGCGACCACGCAGGGAAAGGTCTCCACCCTTCGAGTCTTTGTCGTGCGCATCAGCCCAGCGTTGCTGCAACTGCGCCAGAGCTTCCGGGTTGTTTTTAAGCTTGTTCTCCAACGCAGGTGGAAACGGCTGGTCTTTGGGCTGGCGAGTCAACTCTTGCAGTTGCTTCATGTCCAGCATACCGCGCTGACCCTGATCGCCAGGGACTTTTACCTCTCTAGCCGGAAGAGGCGATTCGTGTCCTTCTCGACCATCTCTTCTGTCGAGGCGTTCCTGGAATTGCTGCTGTCCTTTGAGGGCCGCAATTTGATCTTGAATGGCCTGGCGAGCCGGTTGATCGCCACCATCGAGTTGACGCTGCTGCGCCTTAAGAGCGGCTATCTGCTCTTGTATCCCTTGCCTGGCGCCACGGTCGCCGCCTTCACCCATATTGCCGGATCTGAACTCGCCCGGTTTGAATTCGCCAGGTTTAACATCAACAGGTCTGGTGACTGGAAGCTCCTGTCGAGGCTGCGGATCCACTCTGACCGGCAATTCTGCTTTCACCGGCTGCTCTACTTTGGGTATACGAGACTGCACTTGCTCGAGATTTACCGAGCCCCCTTCGCGAATAGTCCTGCTTGTTTCTCTTGCAACGGAACCAGCTTGCTCTCCAAATTCCCTTCTCAAATCTCTGAAAGCTTCTTTTCGACCTTTATCATCTCCGCTGGCTATGACTTCGGCATAGCGCTGAGCTGCCTGTCTCTGGGTTTCACTCCATGCTTGTTGCCCAGGCTGTGTTACTAAATCCTGCTTACCGGGAGGCACGACGGCTGCATCTCTTTCCTTGCCTGGTTTAACTTCGGGCACTACGGGCTGATCTGCAACCACATTGCCTTTGCGCTCTGGTCGCTCTAGTCGTTCTGGTCGCTCTGGCAGCTCTGGCCGTTCTCGCCGCTCTGGCCGCTCTGCCCGTTCTGGCCGCTCTGGCCGTTCTGCCCGTTCTGGCCGCTCTGCCCGCTCTGGCCGCTCTGGCCGCTCTACTCCCTTGTTCTCGGTTCTTTGATCGCCATTGCCGCGTGGTGGCGCCAATTTTACTTCCGGAGGCTTCACTCCATCCTTTGCAACACCTACGAGCCGCGGAGCCTCTCCTTCACGACGGGAAGGCTCGAGACGATACTGATACTGACCATCTTTGGTGAAGCCGTAGACCTGGTTTCCTTTTTTGACGGTGGTGAGTTCCAAGGTAGAGCCGTCGGCACGTGTAAATGTTTGCGGTTTGACTTGACCGTCCATCCGATCAAACGCATCGATTCTCAGTGGACGATTGCGCAGCTCGTCGCGTAAAAGCTCGTGGGCTTCCGGAGGCTGCTGACCGCCAGGGACATCTCCGCCTGGATTCTGCTCCAGTGGTTTCGGTTGGACCTTAGTATCGATTTTCTCCGGGTCGACTACAGGTGTGTTCTGACCTTGAACCATTAGGCGTTCCCTCGGCTGCGAGATAAGGACGTCGCGGACTCCATCCCTTCCAGATATTCGATTAGTAAGTTCGGACAGCGGAAGCATCCGGCAGAAGGCCGGGCGCCTTAATAATAAATCTCCCTAAATAGGTTGTCAACAAACAGACACAATCGCCCACATTTAATGTTCGGCGTGTCCAGGCGCGACCGCGGCGAGGATAGATATCAACAAGGCTGGTTCGAATTTCCACAGGCAATGTCTCCAATGAATACTGATTTCATTGATGTCGGCACTTTTACCGATGCTATTGCTCGTTTTCATAACTAGAAGCCCAAAAGACGTTACTCCAACACCCAGGGAAACGCTGAGCTAAATGGATTCCGCCCTCTCAAGCAATCAAAACGAGCAAGTCGTCTCAAAGAACGGCAAAGCTTCTTCCGAAAATACCGATAGAGAAAATGAGTTCGAAGATAACCAACATCTTCTCTATGGTGGAGCCAGTGCATCTGCTCCAGAGCAGAAGACAGAGAGCAATATGGCTGTGGGAGCAAGACCCGGCCAGCCGCTCCAACACGCGCGTGAGAGCACGGAGAGTTTAAATCTAGTGGCTCTCGCCGGTCTTGCCGAAACAGTGAAAGCGGATGGACGTCCCCCTTCATCCACGCCTACCTATGAATCCGGTCTTTCCAATCCGCTGCCGGCGATAGCAAAGACGGGAGTGGCAGCAACTCTTGGCTTACAAGCTCCAACTTCGGACAATGCCATTCCAGCCGGGCGTCGCTCGGGAGCAACGGACAAAATTGCCATCCAACTTGCTGATGATGTAGCGGCAAGACCGGCAATGGGTCAAGAAATTCAACTAAGCCAGCTCGATAGAGATACGAAACACCGCATCGTCAATGCCAGTGTAAACAACTTGTTCGAGCGCCTCGGACAACCAGTACCCTCAGGACCTGCGGACGAGAACGCTAGACCGATCGCAGTGACGGCAGCTACAAGAAGGTCAAATTCCGGCGAGAATCAAGTTGCAACGGTTACGACACCGGCCAGAACCGATATTCGTCCTGCTTCCGAGACGCCTTCCGGGACAAGAACTGCTGCAGAATTGATGGCGACAAGAGCAGCCGCGGAAGTCAAACCAGAAGCCGTCATCCCCCCCGCCACTCGTAGTGGGAATGATGTGCGCATTGTTTTTGGCACCGTTATACAGGGCGCGCCATTAGAAAATCAGTCAACCACAAACGGTGCACGTCGCAGATCGCCCGACGAAGTGGGTGACACCACCTTTAGTGCCAACAGCAACGCTCCAAGAAATCGAGCCACGTCCGATACTGGTTCTATAGAGAACCCAACCACTTATCGCACACCGATTAAACAAGTGGTCGAAAATACGGGTACTCAATTTGCACAAGGAACGATCACAGGTGACCTGCTCGGTATAAACAGAGCCGCTGCATACAATCGCGCCTCCATTCCGGATCAGCCACTCAGCAATCCGCGATTTCCTGCTCCTGCCGAAACGACAATTAAGAGAGCCGGAACAATCGAAGCATATCCAGGCGTACAGACACCAGCTCTTACGGAATTGAGCACACCTCGCAACGGTCGCACTCCTGCCGAACAGCAGGACGCACAAGGTACAACAGGCAGCAGACTTGCCGAACAAATCAGAGTTTTGGGAAATCCTAATGCGGTTCTTCCACCTGCCTCAAGAAGCGAACTGACAGACGGTAGGCCGGGCACAGACAAGCCGGCAACTCCTTCTTCCCGACCGCCCAACGTAATGCAGGACACCCAGCAAGCTTTGGGCGCCATAATCGGCATTAGAAGCGACGCTATCGTTCCGAATAGCACTCCAGCCGCAAGCAGAGATATTCGGCAGGCTGCTTTAAACATGGTACCGGTAAGCCCGGAGACCAACAGTCCTGCGCTTCCCATCGTCAATAGACCCGGCAGCAGAACACCAGATAGCCCTGAGACTTCAGAAAGAGGCGATGCACAACAGCCCGGTCGTTATTTAGTCATTGGCGAAAAACTCATATACACCGGAGCTAAACCTGGCGCTGAGCAGACCACCAACCCATCGAACCCAGCCAATCCAAGAAGTGTCGCGACGGAGAATCAACAACCAAGAATAGAAAATGGCTCTCCTCGCGTGGAGAACGCCGGCACCACAATACGCAACGATGCAACGCAGACTAACGTTCCCGGAAATCGCGCCGGTGAAATTGTCGTAGCAACAAGAGCCGCCGAGTCATTGCCTGCGGACAAAAATGGCCGTCCGGTCGATCCGAGCGTGGCAGTTGATAGAA
>CAZBOX010000146.1:0-12267 GCA_964493595.1 uncultured Candidatus Obscuribacterales bacterium
TAGCCGTACCGGAAGGTGCGGCTGGATCACCTCCTTTCTAGGGAGTAATCGGATAGGTTCTTTCGGTAAAGAACTGAGTTCCGACACGAAACATGCTTAAGACGCACAATTCACGTAGCGTCACTGACAGCAGCAATGCCACAGTTGCATGTGTTTCTCCTAGGTCGAGGCCATAGACGGCTATCTGGTAAATAAAAAACCTTGCTCAAAGACCAGATAGAGAGAGGCAGACAGGCATCAGGATTGGCTATTCAGTAATCAGGGCTCGAACCGCATGGTTCGAAACCATAATCATCTAGGGAGGCGAAAGCCTCCCTTTTTGCATTTCCGGCATTTATTCGTTCTGGGTCACGCAGAAGTCACGTCGACTGCGCCAATAATGAGTAACCCGAAGCGCTCGTATTGGTTGTTCTGTTTACCCACCCCTGGAGGATTTGACATGGGCGCATGCTCTTTAGATGGCGATACTGCCGGCATGGCTAAAGCCGCATCTGATCTTTATCCTAAAGCGATGAGCGGTGACACTGATGCGCAATTGAATTTGCTCGATGTTGTCAGTGGTATCAATAACAATAATGACTGCATGGGACACGATGAGTACGTCAAGGGCATCAAGTCCCAACTTAGCGGGCAACTGGCTAACGATGCAATTTTGACCACAGGCGAGAGACCAGGATATCCCCGTCTGGAAGAAACGAAATCTGTTGCCGAATTGCATATACCGTCGTTCGAATCACTATTGAAATCACAGCAAAGATAGATTCGAGCCGGTGGCAAACTACCAGTTCCACGGTACCTTTTTCAACTCTTCCTTCCATTCTTTCGATGGTATTACTGTCGCCCCGCGGCTTAAGGAGACAAATACCTGCGGATAGGTGTAGATCGGAGTGATAACTGAACTAGTGTTTTGTCTCGTTTGGACAGAGCGGTAGTCTACTTTCGACGAATCATTCATCTTCTTGAGCAGGGCATCGATCGGTTCTTTGCGGCGTAGCGGGCGAACCCCCTCGGTAAGAAGTTGATTGGCAATATATTGTTCGGGATGTTGCGCATTTATAGTTGCTTGCAGACGAAGATGATTATCGAATCCCAGCAATTGCGTTGCTAAGTATTGAAGATCATGTTGTCCGTAGATGTTTGCATGGTCTCTGACGTTCTTTAGATCAGTGCGAAACTGCTCGAGATTTCCCAGCTTGTAATGAATGAATGCTCTAGCGCCGTGCAATGCGGGATGGAAAGGACTGTAATTGAGCAATTCGTCGGCGGAGATAAGGGCTCTTTCGAGATTGATAATTGTCTTACCCTGACCGATGAAATTGCTCACCAGATATATCACTTTCTCTTCCGGGCGGAAGAAGTAGTACTCATTCAGAACGCATTCAGGCAAGCGTAATTTCAATTCGTTTATCGCTTCAGGCGTGACAAGCGGCATGTCGAAGGAGAATTTCGAAAGCTGCTTGCAGTAGGACAGCGCCAGGAATGAGTCATCGAAGACAGTCGGAGCTGCCAGCCTGAGCGAATTGAGGGAAGGAACTCGAGAAATATATAGAACTCCTTTCTCGGCAATCGTGCAGCCAGAAATTTCCAGATATTCTAGATTGGGAAAATTCAGAAGAATCGCTAAACCATCGTCGCTGACTCTGGTTTTTACTAATTGAAGTCCTTCCAGGCGATGCAAATTCTTCAGTTGAATGATACCGCTATCGGTGACACTGGCATCATCTATACTCAACCATTTGAGAGACTTCAGACCCTTGAGCGAGCTTAGTCCTACATCGGTGACGTTTGTATCGACAAGATGAAGTTCAGTAAGCTGGTCGCAGCGCTCCAGGACCTTGATCCCATAGTCGGAGACAGCTCGTCCGTAGAGAACAAGGCTGCGAGCGTCTTTCAGCACATGTGCTCTGGTGATGAGAGCATCGTCAGTCCATCGAGTTAAAGAATCTACGATGTTGATCATGATTTTTTCGGCGCAAGCTAGCCGCTCCTCATTCTTGTTCCCATTGCGCTGTGTTTTCAGACGCTCAGAAGTGCTGATGAGCAGGAGTTAATCGTAGGTGCTGTGGTTTGACCGGCTTGTCTTTTTGCTCTTCTGAATAGATTCCAGAGGGTAAAATTGCCCAGTCTGGCGCTTAGTTTATTTTGATACAAAGAAGAATGAAACTGAATTTTGAAGACGTCGAGAAAGACATCGAGAAATGGCTGGCCAAATATGGCCGTAAAGAGACTTTGTCCGATGGACAAGTGTGCATTAGAGGATACGACTCTGCAAAGACTTCCGTACTCGATTTGTATTTCGAAGCTCGCCAGTGCAGAGAACTTGTATCCTTTGCGCAGAGAGGGTATCGGGATTCCGAATTCATCGATAGATTGACAAAACTTCTCCTTGAGCAGGGCAAATTCTCTCTTGTGCGTAGCCTCTGGTCTGATTTGACCGGCGAGCAGAAGATGAGCTACTGGTCGGTCCTTGCCGTCGACAGGTTTTTTCCCGGAGAAGATCATGAAGGTCGGAAATTTTCTGCGCAGCAAGCTAGAGAGCGGCATATGACGATCACGATTCCTGAGTCACGCACACGTACTCTTTCACTTTTGCGCCGTTACGAAGAAATTCTGCAAACGCTGCCAGAGAATGAATGTGAGCTGCAATCACTTAGACAAGACATTGAATTGATAGTATCCGGGCATCTGCGCAAAAAATTGAAGAGGGCGTTAACTGAGACAGTTGACGAGAAACGGTTTTGGCAGCTAATTGAGGAGAGTCATGAGCTGAAAGAGGGCGTTTCACACCCCTCACAACGTCTTATTCTCTTGCTAGAGCAGTATTCGGGTGCTCAGATAAAAAACTTTCAGAACATATTGCTGGAAAAAATGGATGCTCTCAACAGGTGGGACGTATGGGCGCTTGCTTATCTGGCCCAAGATGGCTGTTCGGATGATGCTTTCGAAGCTTTCAGAGCCTGGGTGATACTTCGAGGATATGCTTGCTTCAAGACCGTTCTGGAGGACGTAAATACCTCTTTCAGCTTGATTCCCTCTGGGCAGGGGACTGCCTGCCATTGGTTGACCCAGTGCGCCCTCATTGCCTATGAACGCCGTCAGGGCCGTTCTTTGTCCATGAAAAAGAGGCTTTCTTCCGTGCAAGGTGTACCATGGAATGAGGGCAACATTATTAGCCGATTTCCGGACCTTGCCAAATGTTATGGTCGGCAATAAGCTAATTTAAGTAGTTCGGTTATCATGAACTCTCTGCTCTCGATCGATAATTGCCTTTGAAGTATTCTCAGCCTGATGCTCTGCACTTGAAGATTGCCTTGGTTTTGGCGTCTTTCTGTGTTGCCGCTTTAGTGGCTGCCCGTCCGGGCTTTTCAGCTGATGCTGATACGAATAATAAGAATCCGTCTTCAGTGGAACCCGCTGTTAGATCAAGGACTTTTCAAACTGCAGTTGCACTTTTCAATGCTAAACGCTACGACGAAGCTTCGCAGTATTTCACTAATGTAGTAAGGCAAGAGCCTACTAACTCCGAAGCATACTATTACCTGGCTACCTGTCAGGCGATGGTTGGGGATGAGCCTGCAGCCAGGCGTTTATATGAGTATGTCGTCAAATATTTTCCAGACACGCCTGCCGGCGCTTCCTCGAAGAAATATCTGGATGCCCATGCCAGTGCCAATGCCGCTGCAGCTGCCGCGAACTCCGAAACTCTTCAAAAGCAGATGAAACAACTAGCCTCGGCAATTGAAGGGCTCAAAAAGAATGCCACCACGGCGCCTGCTTCGATTGGCTCTCTGGTCGAGATCGTTCGTGCGCGAGCAGATCGTCCCAATGTTTCTCCTGAGGCTGTCGCTGCAATCAAAGGTGCTGTAGACAAAATGCCTTCATCCGTCAAGAACTTTCTCTGGACTCATGCTGTGCGTATTTACGTTACGCCCACCGTTGAGGACTATTCGCCGGGAGTTAAATATCAGGAAGCACGTGGATATGAGGGTGGAACATACAAAAGCTGTCCAGCCTTCTATCATAATCGCAGAATTGTCATTGCCGAGCGCACCATGGATGAAGGTGATGAGTCGATAAAGGACGCATTCCCTCCCACAAATATGGTTAATTCGCTCTATCATGAAACCGGTCATGCAATGGATTTTTGTCTTGACGGCATCTCTCATTCTGAAGAGTTCAAGCACGCATATCTTCTTGATTCTGCTCATGTAGATCCTGCTACTGCACATTCGCTTAGATATTATTTGCAGAAGTCGGAAGACGGGCAGGAAGAATGTTGTGCTGAATTGATCGGTCTGCTGCTGGGTCAAACAGAGAGACACACTGCAGAAATGAGAGCTACTTTTCCGCTCACACTCAAGCTTTTGCGAACGAAACTTGGCCTTTGATACAACAAAAGTAAAGGGCGCGCTCATGAGAAAGAGCACGCCCTCGACTGATTGAATTGAAAGAGACGCTAAGGTGCTCCACCAACGTTGCTGTCTATCCAGCTCAGAGCATTGTTGAATGCCTCGTCGCTTACCTTCACGTCTTCAAAGCTGTAGTGGTCGCCATTCTCCAGCAGGACATATTTTTTCTTTGCTGTCTTCAGATTCTTATACACATCTGTTGAGCCGACTTCTTTCGATTCGCCGTCCAGCTTTCCGTGTACTACAAGCACCGGCACGTCTTTGATTTGTTTGGCGAATTTCTTTGTCTTATACATGTAGAATTGGCACGCCATCAGCTCTTTCGGTTTCAAGTCTAATCTGACGTCTTCGTCATTCATGAATGCTTCTTGCAAAGTTTCCTTGGGCGTTGCAATATTCATCAAGTCTTCGCTCATATGTGAATCTTTGCCGGCTTTTAGTGTTAGCACCTTGGAGCCGATGTTGACATAGTTGTCGATTGTTTTGAAATGCTGGCCACCTGGTGCAGCCGTAATTATTCCTGCCGTCAATTCAGGATATTTGGCTGCCGCTTCCAGAGCCAGAGCTCCACCCATTGCTTCGCCGAGGATGAAAACAGGTGTTTTTTCGTGCAGTTTCTTTATAACTTCCAGCGAGCCTTTTACGTCGGCAAACGTGTTGTCGAGATCCATCTCTGCGTCTTTGGTTTTCCTCTCCGTCCAGCCGCCGAATCCACGCAAGTCAATTGAGTAGACAATCACGCCTTTCTTGGCCATGCGGGTACCAAAGTCATCAAAAACGTTTTTGTGCAAACCTAATTCATGCAAGCACAACACAGCCGCTCTCGGCGTGCCGTCTGGTTTCCAGACCGTCGCAGGAGGATTACCTGGAACCAGTCCGACTGAGGTTCCTGTAATCTCTCTTTTCTGTCTCTTTCTATCCTTCGCGTCCTTGTGCTTCTTGCTGCCGAAGGGCCAGAATGCGTCCGCGCTCGGGACCGATACGGCACTGGTAAAGAGCAAGACGCCCGCAATTGCTAGAGCGGGAAATTGCTTCTTTCTACCGTGCGCGATCTTCTTGCTTGTGAACATTTCTCGTCCTCCTAGACTGATATTCTTGGCTCTATTTCTTCTTGACTGAAGGGATGCCTGGTTTTAGGGGGGATTTTGTTTTAACTCCTAGTGATTTGCTGGCCGGTGCCACAGAACGTCCTGGAAGCTTCCTTGCGCCTGTCTGTGCGCCCGAACCTCCAAGCGGCAGCGGCTGCACATCGTTCGTTTTCGGACTGGTTCCGGGATCGCTCAGGACAATCTCCGTGCCGCCGACAATTTTCTTGAAGAGCATGGGTGTTTGCAATACAGCGCGGTCTCTCAATACCTCTTCCTCGACTTTCTCTTTCAAGAAATTGAAGACTCCGCCCATTTTTTCTTTGTTGTTGTTTTTTCTCAAGCCTTCCAGCAAATAGTGTGTGAAAACGCCGTTGTGATACCGCTTCGATTCCCACGAAATCTGATCGTCCATGCTCGAGACCATGATCAATTGTCCGGGACCGACATTGATGTTGCTCGGAGAAAAGTCGAATTCTCGCTTCAAGGCCTTGGCTCCGGCGATTGCTCCACCGTGGCAAACATCTAGCAGTAAAAGGCTTCTGTCCGCGTGGAGAACCTCTTTGATCCCGATCGTCAGCCACTGCATGGGAATGCCGCTGAATACGAGATTCTCCTTTGTTCCTTCATACGTGACGATGAAATTGGCATTGGTTTCTTTTTCGGGCGCGCTTCCGTGACTGGAAAGATAGAGTACGACAAGATCATCCGGACCGGCGACGCGACCGAGCCATTTTTCACCCAGATAACCGACGATGTTTTCTCTTGTTGCCTGTGAGTCGGTGAGCAATTTAACGTGGTCTGCCGCGAAGCCGGCTTCTTTGACAAGGTAGTTTTTGAAGTCCGTCGCATCCTTAGCCGCATAGCAGAGATTGATTGACGGATCCTTGAAATTGCTGATGCCGACAACCAGAGCCCACTTGTCTTTGATGGGTCTGGGCGGCTGGCTCAAGGTGGCGTCTTCCGTTACAGTCACGTCAGTAGAGTTATAACCGGGCAAGCTCGCTTTCAGCTTGTCGGATTTTTTCTTCAGTTCCGCGGATTCCGTCAGTTCGCCCTGGCATCTGAGCGCTTCGGCAAGGTTTGCCATATCACTGGCAATAGCACCATTATCGGTACCACCAAGTGCTTGTTCGTTTTTCAGAACTTCGCGATATTTTTCTGCCGCTTCAGGATAGCGCTTGGCTGTCAGCAGTGCATCGGCAACTTCCTTTTCAATGCTGGTTATCTCAAGGGTGTTGTCTCCTTTTTGTGCCTTCTTGATTGCGATAGCTCGATTCAGCAAATCGATAGTTTCGTCCAGCCTGCCCTGCGAGCGTAGCACGTCAGCAAGGATGACCAGATTCTGAGCAACCAGCTGATGGTTCTGACCGAGCGCCTTTTCCCTGATAGCCAGCCCTTTTCTAACAAACTGCTCGGCATTTTTGTAGTCGCCCCTATTGCGCTCGACAAAACCGATATTGTTGAGACAGGATGCAACGTCGAGATGATTCTCGCCAAGATTTTTCTGGCATAATTCCAGAGCCCGCCGGTAGAGAGATTCAGCAAAGTCGTATTTGCCTTGTTTCAAGTACAGCAAGGCGATATTGTTCAAATCTGGCGCAATTCCTGCGCTGTCTTTGCCCAGAATTTGCTCATCGCAGTTGAGCGCTTTTTTCAAGTTGGCTTCTGCTTTCACATAATCGCCTGTGTCCATATAGGCTAAACCCAATTCAGTGGAAACGGCTCCGTACGTTGTAGACGAGCTGCCTGCCGTCCTTGCCGCGAGATTGAGCGCTTGTTCCAGAAGGGGGATGGCTTCCGATGTTTTTTCCTGAGCGATCAAAATTTCCGAAAGAGCTCGGGCAATTTTCAGCCGAACGTCGTCGGAAATTTTGTTCTTTGGATTTTGAGTATTGAGAAGCGGTGCCAGCAGTTTTTCAGCCTCCTCGAATCTGCCTTGATCTCGCATGAGATTCGCGAGTCTAATGCGATCCTCCGCTGTAGAACCACTCTCCTTTCCATTCACTGTTTCTCTAATGAGAATCGCTCTTTGAGTAAATTTCTCCGCTTCCTCGATTTTTCCTTGAGCGGCGTAAACATTGGCGAGAGTGCTCAACCCGTCGGCAAGCTGTATATTAGAGGCGCCGTCTGTCTTGTCGCAGGAGGTAATAGCCGCTTTGGCCATGTTTTCTGCGGCTTCGAAGCGATTGCGGTCGAGATAGATCGTGGCCAGATTAATCAGATAAGGCACCATCTCCTTGCAGGGTTGCGCCTTGTTTCCTTTGACTATTGCCAGAGCTTTTTCAGCTATCGTCTCTGCTTCCGCGTATCGCCTCTGGTAGCGATTCGTCATGGATAATTGCATCAAAACAGAGGCTGCCGCTGCGCTATCTTTGCCAGCACTCTTTTCATTCATTGCCAAAAGGCGCTTCCAGAGGCGCTCCGCATCATCATATGCGCCCTGGCGCATGTCCAGTTTGGCAAGAGCAATTATCGCCTTTTCCAGGTTCGGGTCACTCTCGCCAAGTTTTTCAGCGGCAAAGAGAGCTGCTTCATACTGTTTCTTTGCTTCAAAATAGTGACCTTTTGTCTGAGCTTCTTCGCCTTTGTCCATGAAAGACTGCAACAGCGATTCCTGTCCCAGAACTACCGTCCCTGAAAGTGAGAGGCTCACAGTAAAGAGCAGAATTGCAATTTGTCGCTTGTAATTCATCTTGGTATGGACCTTAGAGGTCCAGGGGGCTAGGACCCTTACAGGTCCATCAGGGGTGCAGAGAAAACCAATTATGAGGGGCAGTTGTATCTTTTGTGTTTATTCCGAGGAAGGTCTTACCTTTTGGAACACTTGCCCCTGAGATGCCCACGGGCGCCTTCGGGAACAAGATTTTAGGGGCTGCGTCGTTTAGCCTTGTCACAACCCAAGAGTTGCCGCCCGCATGAACTGCGGGAGGTGGAGATTCATCATGAGAAAAACTGCGCGAAAAACAGGAACCCTGCTTGGTATCGCCATTTTAGCCGGCATGATCCTTTCCACTTCCACTGCTCAGCCCGCCCAGGCACAAATTGCGGATATTCTGAAGAATGCCCTGGCTGGACAGTTGAACGGCAGTAATGTCAATGATCCCAATCTCAACTATGGCGATTACTCGGACAGCCAAAGTAACGGCATCTCCGGACTTTTAAATCAACTTTTGCCGGGGCAGACAGCTAATTCACTGCCTTTGAACCAAGACTATCAATATGCTGCTCCGAGCACAGGCAATAGTCTCATGGACAGCCTCTTACCTCTTGTTCAAAACAGTGGAGTCGGCTCAAGCCTTCTTGGCTCTTATCTTCCTCAACCACAGCTTTCTTCTGCTTATGGCAGCAATTACCCGACCAATCTTTCCGGCGGATACTTGAACGGTCTGCCCGGATTCCAGAAATTCGCCGGCGTGCAACCTGTAGTATTCAACGGTGTCACGCTTGACTCTGGAATATATTCCGGGCCCTATCGCGGCACGCCTCATCAGGTGGAGTCGGCGATGAACCTAGACTGGCAAATGACCGTTCTCAAGGAACAGATTGGTCTGGGCGCTGCTCAAGGATATCTGATGCCCAGCGATGCCAATTCCTTTCTTGCCGAGTTGGACGGGCTGATTTCCCAAAAGCACCGCGTGGTCAGAAGAAATGGCCTTAGTTTTGCTGATTCAGAAGTACTCGTTAGGCGCCTCAACGATCTTGTCGGTCGCGTCAGACAGTCCTGGTATGACCAGACGGCTTTCAGCCGGCGGGGCAATGGCGGCGGATGGGGCAGACACGGGCGTTTCGCTAGAGCCAATGCATACGGACAAGTGTTGAGTCCGTCCAGGAACGACACTTTAGAACGTTTGTATCTAATGACACAGCCAGCCGGCGGCGGTTTTCGCTACTGATTTTTTTAGCCAGCCAGTCCGGGATACCAACCTCCGAGGGTGTCCCGGATTTTGGCCTTTCTATTGCTCGAGAGAGACGTCTTTAAATATTCAGGCGACCCTGCCTAATCCGTGACTCGTCCACGTAAAGGCGATACGGATAAGCCGGCAGGAGAGATGTCATGGCAATGAAAAAAGGTTTTTTCCAGAAAGCCGACCGGAAAAAGCAGTATTCGGACAATGTTCTGAACAATGTCGAAAGCGTTTACCGCCCGAAGAAGAGGGGGCGCGTGAAGAATCCTATTTCCTCGAACACGATGAGCGGCGAAGAACCTGACACGCTGGATGAAGATCTGAGCCCGCAAAATCAAGCCAAAACGCAAGAGCGTTTCAGAAACCCAGTCGGATATTCATTTGTAGGACCGCAGGCCAAGCGCCAAATGCCGTTGCCCGAAGCCGAAGCAAGCATTGCTGAGCCCTCTGTGTGTGAAGAAGAGGCGCCGCCCGTCGTAGTGTTTGCAGCTCCGCCTGGATTTGAGCAGTTCGCTCAACCGGCGGAAAGTAAAATGCAAAGTTTTCAACAATCGAAACTCTCGCAGCCCGAAATACAAGTTTTTACCGGAAGTATTGACAGCGAACCTGATTGTGAGCCGCTTTCGACCGACGAAATTATCGAGGCGATGAAAGTTCTCGAAATTGATGTACAAGAAAGTCGAGGCAATTACGACCCGCTTCAGGAGAGCGAGATTCAAAAACTAGCTGATTTAGGATTGCGCTTCGAGCCTGATAATTACCGCAAAGACACGAAGAAGACTCGGTTTCTGAACCGTCCGATGCAAGGCATCAAGCGCAGCAATCGCGGCACCATCGAAGCTGTTTTCCAGCCGGACGGAAAAGTTATAGAAGCTCAGTACAACCGTTGCGGCATACTCATTGAAGTGAGTGTAGCCGGTGCTATGAAGTTGACTCGTTCGGCCGAAACAGGCAAGTGGTCTATGAGTTGCAGCGATGGAAGTCAGCCTGTCAACAGTATCACGAATGTTTCATTCGATCGCCTGGGCAACCTCTGCTATAGCACGCAAGACGGTCGCCAGACATTTATCTGCGCCGACGGTCGCGTCGTAGAAAAGTAAAACGATTCCATATTAATTAGCCCGATTTCTGAGCTGATGGTACTATCTGAACCGGCGCGTGTATTGCGCGGTGCCTGGGTAGAATTGGGTCAATTCGGCTCTTATGTCCAAAGTTCTTACTAAAAATTCGGTTATGGCTCAGCTGGTTGCCCTGGAGCAGTTCCTAAATCGGCTCGCAGAAGACGTCGAACACGCCAAATACCGCCGGAACCAACTGGTTGCGCAGTCCATTGAAGATGCAGCCGAAGAGCTCTCTAATGGCTTTAAAAATTTGGCCAAGGAAAGGCTTTCAAAAGCTCATCTCAACATCAAGCTAGCCTGGCTGCGTGCTAATTATGCACGGCAGCTTTTCGACGCTGAGACTGTTGAGTATGAACTTGGCGAAGGTAATTATCTGGAATTGACCGAAGTGCAGGATGAGTTTTTGCCTGCGGCCGCTGGACACTTTCACTATCTCGAATCTGAAATGAAACGGATGCGTGCCGAAATCAACTCGCGCGCAGGCAAGGCGAAATAATGGATATCTTCGAACAGATCAAATCGCTTGCCGGTGATTGGCTCAAACGAAAAGACGCCAATGAAAAATTGACGCGTATGCTGGAAATGATTGCGGAAGCGTCAGCTGCCGTGGAAACTCGTAAGTCTGAGTTTACAGGCTTGGCGGCACAGCGCCTCAAACTGGCTGAAGAGGCCAGAACGCGCGCTCTTAAATTGTTCGAAGAAAATTCCCTGGAAGATTGCGAGAAGTTTTGCGAAAGAGGGCTTTTGCACCTGCAGATTGCCTCCGCGCACATGCTCTCCGAAGAGCAAATGAAGTTGGAATTGACCTTTGACGAAGGATCTGCCGAGGAGTCAATCGAGCGCCTTTCGAACGGAATAGCTCGTCTAAAAATGGCAGTCGAATACAGCAATTGTTTGGTGAGCGACCATGTGAAAGAGCATTTGTTGGAAGTTGTTCGCCAGAGGGAAGAAGCCCTTTCTTTGTATGCGGATGGGGCAGAAGAGGATGCGCACCGAATTGCCGAGGGAGCTCTTCTATGGTTGCACTATCTTGGTAAACAGCTCGAATTGGACAACGATAAGCCGATTATTCAAATCGAGCCCATTGTGAAACTCAGTCCTAAAGAAATGAGCATGATAAAAACGCTCATCGAAAATATTGTTCATTGCCGGACCGTTTTGCAGGTAACACACACGCGCGGTTATACAAGAGTTGAGCGCTATCTCACTGCTGCGATGCAAAACCTGGAGAAAGCAATTGCTGCTTATCTTGATGGAGATGCAGACAAGGTTGCTCGCGTAGTCACGACCGGGATGATGGAAGCGCGCATGGCAGATGAGCTGTTGAAGAATACAGGACCAGACGAAGGCGCTTACGAAGTTCTAGCGAGCGAATTGGCTGATGACCTAACCATAAAAGGCAAGGAGTTTTTTCGCCGCCTGATTATTTTGAGCCGCCTTGTCAAAGAGAATCTAGACGAACCAGAGCGTGCACTTAATAAGTTGGATTCGGTCAATTTCAACTACAAGAAATGTCTGGCATCGATGCGCGACTCCGACATGCGCGAAGCCGCCCGTTACGCGAGACTAGCGCACCTAGATCTGGACTATGCAAAACAATTGGTTGTTGACGGCGTCATTGAGCCCAGTTACTCGGAACTATAAAGGCCGGAGCGCCGGCTTCCAGCCGGCTTTTTCTTTTTTTCTCTCACTCTGGTTCACTCTGGTTCACTCTGGTTCACTCTGGTTCACTCTGGTTCACTCT
>CAZBOX010000146.1:12367-14154 GCA_964493595.1 uncultured Candidatus Obscuribacterales bacterium
AGCCGCCAGGATGGCGGCGCTCCGGCCTAATTTTCTGAGCGTTGATCCCAGCTTGATACTACGGGTGACATTAGCACTTTTGCGATTGGCTTAATCTTGCTTGGTACCAGGTCGACAAAAATCAGCTGAGGACGGCAGCAGAATCTCAGGCGTGGTGCATGATGGCGTTCCATTCCGACGCCTCTCGAGACAATCAGCTTACTTCCTGATGGCAGCAATACTACATCTCCGTTCACCCAGCGTTTAGGCACATTTGAGGCTGTCATGATCGGACCATAAAATGGAATTTGAACCTGTCCGCCGTGGCAATGTCCAGCTACCAGCAGATCTCCATCGACTCTGCCTAAGGAAAAATCGGGATAATGTCCCATCACGATATGGAACTTATTGTTCTTCTGCTTTTTGGGCAGTTTCAATTCTGAATTTCTACCGTCGTAAAAACTTAGTCCTGTGATATCGACGGGGCCTGCGGAAACAGTCTCAGATTGTTCGAATGTATGACCAGGAACATCCGTGAACAGTTGTTGCCAGCAAGCAAAATCGTCGACATTTCCCTGGACCGCGAAGGTGCCGTATTTAGGAGCAATGCTCAAGTCTTTGAATGCCTGCTTGAATTTGTCGCGCTCAATCTCCCATTCCGGTACCGTCATCGTTTGAATGAAATCGCCAGGCAGCAGCAGCAGATCCGGCTTCTCGGCTGCTACCGCTTGTAAAACAGAGCGCTCATAATCGCCAATCTTGTCTGTTTGAAAGTCGGAAAGGATCGCCACGTGCAGCTGCTCATCAAGCTTGTCGCTGACGATGGAATGGCGCTTGATTTCGAGCATGTGTGGCTCCAGAAGAAAAGCATCGAGAGCCACAAGCAGCGTGCATACAAGTACGAAGGCATTGACTCCTGCCATTAGTTTGAATTTCTTGCGCGAAAAGTATACGCACATCGCCAGAAAGATAGGACCGCCTATAAAACCACCGATCGCCAGAAGCGTGAATACCATGAAAAAATCGTGCGCAACTTTCAAAGCTGCATAACTGGCAATCCCTCCATATACAATCTCGGCGATCACGTAACTAAAGACATTATTGGAAAAGAATTTGAGCAGAACTGCAAGAATCGCCAGAGTTGCAAAAACGATTCCCAGATAAGTAATGATAGTCCAGTCCACGCGCCCTCCCCACTCAGTCGCATGTGTCAATCTGTTTACAGCCAAAGTCCGCCTGTGACGCCGCTTGGCGCATCATCAGTGCGAAAAGTACAAGTGATTCCCGGCACCGCATTTCGACGCTTTATCATTCATACCAATCGGGTGTGAAACATTTGTGAAAAGTAAAGCGCCTATGTTTCCGGTTGCATTGGGCGGTAAATCCAACCTTCGAGAAGAACGTCAAGATCATCGAGAGAAAATGGGTCTGCGAAAAACTCTTTTGCTTCCAGGAACATCGCTGTTGTGTAACAGGCAATCACAGCATCCAGCGCGTGGTCGCTGTTGATGGTGGAAGTGAGCACGTTCTTGTTCATGTTCAGCTTCGGCACATTGCGATATGTCAGACCACGTTGCTCCTTTATCTCCATCAGAGAGTGAATAATATGGTGGCGCACACTCGTCACTTGCGGTTCATCTTTCTTGTCTTTCGATTTGTATCCGCTTTCTTTCAGCCCGAAGAAGCGCAAAGTATCTCGTGGGTAAACCTCAATAACAGCACAGCCTCCTTCTATTTCATCCTGAAATGGCAAGGCATAGAAACGATCGGCTGGGAGCATTGCCAGAAGTTGAATGCATTGATAGGTC
>CAZBOX010000147.1:0-14074 GCA_964493595.1 uncultured Candidatus Obscuribacterales bacterium
CCGAAGAAGTATTGCTTCGGCAGACGCAAACATCGAGCAGCTGCCGCTCTTTGTTGTGAGCAAGAAATTGGCGACTGAGTCGACGTCGCTTTCCAGCTCGTTATTGTTGTTGAGGTAGCTGCAATTTGCCTTCAGGTAATTGGAAATTCTTTCAGCGCGAACAAACCAATTTCCGTCTTTTCCGCCAATTTCTCTGGCCAACAATTTGATCTGCGGGTCATAATTTTTAGGCAATTGCAAAAATCTTTGTGACGCCAATCTTATGCCTGCCAATTGTTCCGCATTGGGCATGACGGCCGTGCGCAGTTCTTCCAGATCGGCAGATGGCACCATCGAAACGGCTGTGTAGAAAAGTCCCGATTTCAAATTGTTTTTTGCTTCCAGAGAACCGTCGGTGGCTACTCTGACTTCATCCGGGAAGTGCACTATCTGCGGAATCCAGCCGCACGGGATGGACAAGTCCATCGTGTTTTTCACTTCTATCCGCTGCTCGACTTCCGCTCCTCTGAAATTGGCCGGCAGGCGCAAAGACCTGAGATTGCCTATGATGTAGGCGTCCGAATCAACCTTCGGGGCATCCAGCCACTGCTGATTACTGCTGTTCACCCAGCGCTGTCCTTCATAAGTATCGAAAGCCATGCAACGCAGGTAAATGGGACGGCTGCTTATGACGCTCATCAATACAACGTCCTGGACTGCCGGGTCGCGCTTTTCATTCAAGCCAATTTGTTGTCTTGGTCGCTCAGGCTTGCCCTGATCGGATGGGACGCTGGGATCAGGCGTGCCCGTTCCGTTTGGCGAAGGCTTTGCGTTTTTATCGGGCTTGCCCCCCTTGCCGGGCTTTGCATTTTTCGGGTCGCTGCCCGGTTTATAACCGGAGAGTTTTTCTCTGGGTCCGTCTTGACGCTTTCCGGCTCCAGGGGAATCACCTTTTCCAGCTCCCTTCTTGCCACCCTTATTGGGACCTGACTGCGGACCTTTGCCTGGTTGTGTTTGATTTTGCTGCGTGCGTGGGCTATTCGCCTCTGTACGCGGCGGAATCGGAACCATTGCCGTCTGCTGTGGAGCCTGCGGCGGATGCATTTTTTCGTAAGCTCGAACCATGAGAATGCGCGCTTGATCTGCGATCAGGTCGACGATTGAGGTGCCGGAACGCGGCATCATGCAAAAGATCAGCATCGAGACAACGGGCAAACTGATTACAGCGACCAGAGCTCCGCCTGTGGCCGGACGCTTCCAGAGAGGTTGGGGCACGTTCAATGCCTGCGGTACGCTCGGTCTCGTCGAGGCTGAGACTTGGGCTGGATTGCCCTCGCGGCTGTGAGATATGGCGATGAGATATAGAAAAATCGCGCCACCGACAATAAATCCCATGGGAAAGACGCCGAAGGCATTTACCTTTCCAGTCTGCGATGCGACGCATCCCATCAGCCCGAGCGATACTGTTGCGGCGACATAGATATCGGTCCGCTGCCTCAAATCGAAAGTAAGGACGATGAGAAGTCCGCACAATACCTGCATGAATGCAGGCAACAGCAATCCATTGCCGAAAAACTGCTTAATAGACTCGAAGACAAAATGCCCCAGGACCCCGCAGGTGCCTGCCAGAATGAGAACATTGACCAGGTGCGACTTGCGCGAGCGAAAAACATAGCTCAAGTAGCTGCCCAGTCCAGATACCAGAATGCAGCCTATGGTCACGACAATCGGCGCTTCAGAATAGAGGCAATAACCGATAATTGTCATCGCCACCATGATGTAGTTCATGATGCGCAACTCGACAGAGTTTTCCACCTCGATTACTTTGGCTTTGGCTGCATCTTTGCTCATAGCTTGATGATGTCCTCTGCCCCGGCAATCACCGATATTTGCTTACCGACTCGAGAGATGTCGTCCGGCTCGTTGCGCATATCGACGGTGCTGGCCAATTTGGCTTTGTCTTCTGCGTGCCGCAAGCTCTCCTGATCCTTGGCTGTCTGTGGTGCTTGTCCGCCCTGACCCTGTTGCAGCGACTGCCACTTGTCGGCGTCTGTTTTGCCGACCGGTTGAACGAGAACCAGCTCGACTTGTGCTTTTTCGGTTCTCGGAGCCAGAAATATGAGCGCTCCTTCTTTGGCTTTGCGGATCAGGTCGTCCAGCTTGTCGACACGTCTTCCTCGACGGGCAGCCACCTTGGCTATCTCTTCGGTGCGTTTGAAGGGCTCGAGCCTCGCTAGCATTTCTATGGACGCGGTCAATCCTGGCGCCATGGGAGGCGGTTCTATGACCAGGACCTGGTTTCTTACGATCAATTTGGGAGCCAGACCCCATCTATGACCCAGAGTTATAAGGGAGGCGGCGGTGATGAGAGCCAGCTCGTACATCTCCTCTGTGCCCCAGTCCCACTTGGAGTCGATCAGCAAGTCGAAAGCCGGCAGTCCCTCCGCTTCGAATTCCCGGGACAGCAGTTTGCCCGTCCGGGCGCTGGACGCCCAGTGAATAATGCGAGGACTGTCTCCTCGTATGTACTCGCGAACGCCTCTGACTATGGCGGTTTGCTGATTGAAACTTGACTTGCGCGAAAGCAAGCCGACACTGGGTGTCACCACATTCAGTTGCTGCAGAAAATTACCGCTGACAGGATATACCTTTGGATAGACGACGGTTTCCGGAGGCACTTCGCTGCCGTCCTTTTCGTCGAATTTGAAGCGGATTTCTCTCTGGCAATAAACCAGACCGAAAGGAAAACAGGATGAGAATGTGATGCTCTGTACTCGATAAATGCCGCGCCGCAGCGGGCCGGCGAGCAATTGCAATGTCTCCTTTTCGCCCATGCTCGGAATGAGAAGCGGCTTCGAAAGAGGAGATTGAGACAGGGAGCCTAACCGCATCACATTGACTGTCATGCGCAGCCAGCGAAGAGGAAAGAGGATTTGAAAAGTGCCGACACCAAAAATGCGCTCCAGCGAAATCTTGATGGCGATTTTTTCTCCGGCGCGAGCGTTAGGCGGCAGGGAGGCTTTCACGCGCACGTCGGATACCTGCAAAACGGGCATGAGCAGGCTCAGAAGCATCGTCGCTATCATGCCTGCAGCCATTAGATAAAGCCATTGGCTGTTGCTCTCGGTCGAAAACACATAGAGCAAGATCGTGATCAGAAGCGAGCCAAAAAAACGAGCATTGAGAATCAGCACCAGATCCGGTGTCACTCGTACTCGCCAGCCTTTGAGATTGTCGACCGGCGGCGGCAGCTTGGCCGCGTTGCTGATCAAATAGGGCTCGGGAGGTTCGCTCTTCTTAAGAGACGGCGGGCTGACTATCGTCTGATTTGACTCATTCGACTGCTTGCCGCTCTGCTTATTTTTGGGTTGCTCCTCAGGAGCACTAGACCGGGACTGAGACATCCTCTAGCACTCTTAGAATCAGGTCTGCGTGACTGACTTTGTTGTCCTGCATCTTGGGAATGATGCGATGTCCGAGAATGTAAGGGGCGAGCCCTTTCACATCGTCTGGTTTGACGAAGTCTCTGCCTTCCAGGAAAGCTGCTGCTTGGGCTGCTCTCAGCAAGAGCTGGGTGCCGCGAGGCGATACGCCCAGAACAATGGATGGATGGCGGCGCGTAGCGTGGACAATGTCGACGATATAGTTTTTCACCGATTGCTCTACATAAATATGTCTGACGGCCTGCCGCGCCATGATCACTTCCTCGACGCTGAGCACGGGGTCGACAACAAAACCATCTTGCGCAAGAGTCTTGTCGAGGATCTCGAGTTCTTGCTGAAGGTCGGGATAGCCCAGCGAAATGCAGATCATAAAGCGGTCTAGCTGAGCTTCGGGCAGTGGGAAAGTACCGTGATACTCGATCGGGTTTTCAGTGGCAATGACAAAAAACAACTCCGGAAGCTTGCGCGTGGAGCCGTCGATCGTGACCTGATTTTCTTCCATCGCTTCCAGCAAGCTGGATTGCGTTCTGGGTGTGGCACGGTTGATTTCGTCCGTAAGCAGGATATTAGTAAAAATCGGTCCAGGCATGAAGTTGAAAGTACCTTCTTGCTGGCTGTAGATGCTGACGCCGGAGATGTCCGACGGCAGAAGGTCGGGTGTGCACTGAATTCGTTTAAATTGAGATTGCACGGACATGGAGAGAGACTTGGCAAGCAATGTTTTGCCCACTCCCGGAACGTCTTCGATAAGCAAGTGCCCGCCCGCCAGAAATGCTGTGACTGCAAACTTGACGGCTTTCTCTTGCCCGACCAAGACGCTGTTCATGTTGTCGACCAGCGTTTTAGCTTTCAGAGCCAATTCTTTGGTCTGGGAACTGGATGATGCTCCCGCTTTACCGTCCGTTCTTGCTTCTGCTTGAGTCATGGATAGCCCGAAATGCTCCCTGTGCTGGGTCGGTCACAGCGGTTATGCCCTGTAACCTTCATTCTTATTCCCACTTATCAACCCTTCTCAAGCTTATTTGCTTATTTCTATAGCGCAGCGTCCGATAAGAGACTTCGCCTAGCCGCTCCGGACCTATCGCTACGCTTGTTTGCAACTTTGAGACCTTTGAGCCCATTCTGCTTTCAGGTCTCAAAGTCCTCTGGTAAACTGGCTCTTCTGATAATTTTGGAGAATTTCCCATGGCTCTCACCTTTCAGCAAGTCGTCCAAACCCTCAATGATTTTTGGGGAAAGAAAGGCTGCGTAGTAATGCAGTGCTTCGACCTGGAGAAAGGGGCATCGACAATGAGTCCTGGAACATTCCTGCGCGTCTTGGGACCCGAGCCCTGGAATATGGCTACTGTGGATGGCTGCAGGCGCCCGACCGACGGACGTTATGGCGAGAATCCTAATCGTTTGCAGCATTATTTCCAGTATCAAGTCATCCTCAAGCCATCTCCTGATGACGTTCAAGACATCTATCTGCAGAGCCTTTCGGCCCTGGGAGTCGATCCTCTGCAGCACGACATTCGCTTTGTTGAAGACAACTGGGAGTCTCCTACCCTGGGCGCCTGGGGCGTTGGTTGGGAAGTCTGGATGGACGGTTTGGAAATAACCCAATTCACTTACTTCCAACAAGCCGGCGGTCTGGAAGTGAGACCTGTAGCTGCCGAAATCACCTATGGTCTGGAGCGCCTGGCCATGTATCTGCAAAACGTCGATAATGTCTATGAGCTGCAATGGAACGAGCATGTCAAATACGGTGAGCTCTATCATCGCAACGAAATCGAGCAATCTACCTACAATTTCACAGAAAGCGATCCGGAGCTTTTGAGCAAGCTCTTCTCCCTGCACAGGCAGGAAGCCGAACGCTTAATTGGAAAACGCCTGGTCATGCCTGCTTATGAACAAATATTGCGTTGTTCTCATACATTCAATTTGCTTGATGCCCGGGGCGTTTTGGGGCGCGATGAGCGAATGAAAACCATCCTGGAAATTCGCAAATTATCCGGTCTGGTTGCACAGGCCTTCCTCGAGCAGCGGATCGAGATGGGTTTTCCTCTCTGCCCTGAAAACGAGCGGGAAGCACTGGTCAAAGCCTATACTGAAAAACAGAATCTCGTCTCCAAGAAAAAGGCATAGACCGTCGAATCCGGAAATTTATTTCTGAGCCGGCCTTCTTTTTCGAGAGCAGTCCGGGATGTCCATTCGATATTCTCTTGCTTGCATTCATGAGCCTTTCGGTAGGGTTTTTGTATGTTGCAAAGGCTTTGCTTCGACCTGCCGGGTCGGATTAGATGCTGATGCCAAGCTGTTCTCCGGCAAAAAATAATTTGTGCCGAGCGACGAGTTTATCTACATAATGGGTATAAGAAGAAAGAAGGCCTAACGGCTGGAAGAAGCGAGCCCAGAGAAATCAAGGTACAAGCCTGAAGGCAAACCGGTTTATCCGGGACATTTTGTCAGTTGTAGCTCACGTTGCCATTTACTAGGAATCATTCGGATTTGCGATACCCATTTATGAAAACGACCAGGGGCGAGTCAAAAGGAGAGGATTGCCGCGCAAGCAAACTGCAGTTTGCAGCAGCAGCACTACTTTGTCTCTCTGTTGCGGCTTTTGGCATTACTCCAGCCCAATCGATTGGACTTGTATCCGGGCACGGTATTCATCCCGTTGCCGTCCCGCATGTAAGGACGGTGCGCAGACCCTCTTTGAGCAGAAGTTTCAGGTCCAATGCACCGGCTCGTGCCACTTATCGTGTGCGTGGCGGAAAAGCCGCGATCAAATCTGCGCGAGCATCGGCTCGTCAGGGTAGGATGCGCGGACGTCGTGCGGTCGCAGCCAAACGTGCTGCTGCACCGCATGCGATATCGCCGCAAACGCTGGCCGACAAGATGGCGTCTCGAACAATCGCTCCCGGCGTCGTACACAAATTCTATCGGGGCGCTCTCACCATCAACGTTCTTGACGTAGACATGGTCAATTCCGATGTCAAAGTGCGTCCGATGCTGGCCGGCAATGACTTCCACCATTTGAAAGATGTCACCGATCATGCTCGCGAAAGCCGCGCGATTGCTGCCGTCAATGCCAATTATTTCAAATCGAACGGGACCCCTCTAGGCACTTTGATCATCGATGGCGAATGGGTGGCCGGGCCGCTTTTCGATCGTGTTTCGATGGGCTTCACTCGCGACGGATACGTGCGTATCGACCGCGTCAACTTGTTTGGCATCATGCGCTCATCCAATCCGGAAGTGCCCAGTGCCTGGATCAACAATATCAATCAGCCCCGGCGTACGGGCAGTCGCTTCGTTGCCTACACCCGTCGATGGGGAAGTTTTGTCCAGTTGCCTTATGACGGTGTCCTGGTAGCGATTGATTCGCAAGGTACGGTGATAGACACGAATCCACGCTCCATGGGCATTCCCTGGGGTGGATATGTGCTTTCCGACTCGAAAAACGGCGCCATCTCCAAGCTAAAACGCGGCGACACAGTCAGCATCTCCTGGCAAACACGTCCGTCTGCCTGGTCTGATGTGGTCAATGCCGTCAGCGGTGGACCAACTCTTGTAAAGAACGGAAAGGTGCAACTCGACCTTCATCAGCAGCACTTTACGAACCGCTGGACTGGCGCTCAGATTCATGCTCGCACCGCAGCTGGTGTCACAAGCAATAATCATCTGCTCCTTGTCACTATCGAAGGCCCCCATACAATGTGGGATCTGGCCAAATTCTTACGCGATATGGGCGCTGTCGAGGCTCTCAATTTGGACGGCGGCGGCTCAACGACGATGGTCGTGGACGGCAAAGCCGTGACAAGAGGCGCGAAGAATTATCAAAGACGAGTGGCCAGCTCTATTGTTCTGGTTGACGAGCGCATAGCGTCTCAGAATTATCGACCCTTCAATGGAGCTTACAAGCCGCAAAGCGACATCTCCGATTTCTTGATGCCGGCAAAAGACGTAATGTCCAGTCTTTCGGTCAACTCCGAAAACCTCAGCACCATGGGTAAAGACTATGCCGACTTTGGTTTTCAGGAAGACTTTTCCGAATCGCTTCTTATGGACTCGGCTCTCAAGCCGGACCTAGAGCATGACAGCAATGCAGAGCTGAAGTCGCTCGACACACAGTTGGAAAACGGTGTGTTACAAGCGGCAAATAAGATGCCCGGGCGCAGCGAGGCGGCCGCAAAGGCAGAAACTTCCCTCAAGCGTGATAATCACGGGATGTTCAAGGTGCCTTTTAAAAACCCGTTCAACCTGAATTTGTTTGGTCGCAAACGCGGCTAGTCGGCTTCAGTCCGGTCTGTATTAGCGAATTTGCAGGAAGCCGTTCTGTCCTGCAGAGCCGCGATTGGCGGTATTCAGGGACTCTTATGTCCGGGATACTCCTTGGATATGGACTTGATCTACTGGAAATAAAGTAACGGTCAATTCAAAATAGACAAGATTCTATGGGGACCCCCAAGTCATGGAAAAATTTGCTGTCGGTGTCGACTTCGGAGGCACCAAAATCTCGGCAGGCGTCGTCAATCTCGAGTCGGGTCGGCTGGTAGGTACGGCCAAGAAAAAGACGCGCCAGGTGCAGGAGCAAGATGATGTAATTCGCCGGATCATCACAGTGGTTGATGACGCGATCAATGAATCCGGCGTGGATATGAAAAAAATCACCGGCATCGGTATAGGCGCAGCCGGGATGGTCAATCGCGAGAAAGGCATTTTGCTGGCCGCCGTCAATATTGGAGCAAATGATGTTCCGCTTGCAGAGCCACTTTCCAGGCATTACGGTTTGCCTTGCAAGCTGGGCAACGACGTGGAAGTCGCAACAATAGGCGAAATGGCGTTCGGCGCCGGTCGAGATTGCAAGAATTTCGTCTGCATCTTTGTTGGAACCGGCATCGGCAGCGGGATTGTACAGAACGGACAATTGGTTCGAGGCGCCACCGGCACCGCAGGTGAGGTCGGTCACATAACCCTCTTTCCGGACGGAAAACTCTGTGGTTGCGGCGCTTACGGCTGTCTGGAAGCGTACGCCTCTCGCACCGCGGTTGCCAAAGACATTCTGGCCGACCTTCAGCGGGGGCACGATTCGGTCATTCGAGAGAAGGTTGACATGACCAAGGGTATTTTGCGCTCAAAAGCAATCTCGCAAGCCGTGGCAGCCGGAGATGAGATGGTCACCAGCGCCGTAGAGCAAGCGGCTAGATGTATGGCCACAGGACTTGTCACCGTGATCAATTTCCTCAATCCGCAGCGGATTATTCTGGGCGGTGGCCTGGTCGAGGCGGTAAATCTGTACTTTGACACGGCTGAGCTATATGCTCGCCGCAGATGCCTGAAAATACCGGGTCGCAAGATTGAAATCGTGCGCGCCGAACTGGGCGATTATGCTGGAATCGTCGGGGCGGCAATGCTGTCACGGAATGGTTCTTCCAAATAAATCAGCGTCTGCGCGAAAGCATTCGTCCAACCAGGAAGAGGCAGGCAATAATGCCGGCACCGCTGCCATATTTCTGTGCCTGCCAGCGATTGGTGCCGATTTCGGCCTTTTCCGGAGCCTTTATTACTTCCACCTTGGGAATAACGCGCGAGCCGACAATGGTATTGACGACTTCGGTGACACCGTCAATCGGACCTTGCACCAGCGAATGACTGAATGAATGCACGAAGGCACCAGCGCAATCCGTAGGCGAGCAAACTTCCTCTTCCTGTTCGATGTCGATAGTTGTCTCGTCCATTGGAATAATCCTCATCTCGTCGCTCATGACCACAACCTCCAGGCTAACTCTTTCTTGCCACAAAAAGGAAGCAGCTTATCTAGGGGTAACCCTGTATTACAGATAAATCTTAAGGCGTTTTGGCAGTTTTTACTGCCGTTGCCGGCAAGAACTTGGAACCCTGACGCGTGCCGCGTCTTGCCAATTCCTGGTCGATTTTGCCCATGATACGGCTCTTTTCAAAACACCAGTCCGGAGCGATAATCTCCTCTCTTGTGCCTTCCGCCACCAGTCGCATTACCACCATATCCGGTGGCAACATCTCGAGCGCGTCGCAAACCAGATTGACATAGTCATCTTCTTCCAGAAGCGGCAACTGGCCAAGGGCATAGTCGACGGCCATGGGTGTGTGCTTATACACGCAGAGCTGGTGAATCTTGATAGCCGTAATGCCGATGTCCGCGACCTGGCGGACGGTCTCCATCATGTCTTCTCTTGTCTCGCCCGGCAATCCAAAGATAAGGTGCGTGGCAACCGTCAGATTTCGCTTGCGCGCGCGCTCCACTGCATCAAAGAATTCTTCCGCCGAGTGGGCCCGGTTGATGAGATCAAGCGTCTTATTGTGGGCGCTTTGAAGTCCGATCTCCAGAAACACATAAGTCTTCTCAGCGTATTCGGACAGGAGATCGAGAATATTGTCGTCCAGGCAATCCGGTCGTGTGCCGATGCATATGCCGACCACGTCTTCGTGATCGAGCGAGACATCATATAGCGAGCGCAGAACGGCTTCCGGCGCGTAAGTATTGGTAAAAGCCTGGAAATAAGCCAGAAATTTCTCGGCTTTGAAGCGCCGTCTGATTCTTGAAATGCCTGTGTGGAGGTGTTCCTTTACACTCAAGACCTGATTGATTGTGGGCGCCCCTGAGCCTCTGTCGTCGCAGAAAGTGCATCCGCCTAATGCTCTTGTTCCGTCTCGATTCGGGCAGGTAAAACCAGCATCAATCGGAACGCGATAGACACGGGCGTTGAACTTTTCTCTCAGGTATCCGTTAAAACTCGTATATCTTGGTTGAGCTTCAGGCGAACTTATAGATTTGTGCTCAACTAATTCGGCACTTTTGCCTGTGTTTTTGCTCATCTTACTGTCAGTCTTATCATTCAATGTTTGCATGGACATAGCCGCCGCTCGAGAGCAGAAAGTGCCAAATCTCTGGCCAGAGTCAGAAACTCTACTACATTTGCCAAGTTTACAACAGGAAAACGCCGGGTCGTGTAAACAGTCCTTTTCCGTCCCTCTGGCTTTTCAGGGCGTTCCCAAGAACTGATATGCGTCTCACCTGTAGTCATCCTCCGTTAATACTAGTAAGGACTCAAGTTGACACCCTTTAACCCGGTTTGTTATTCTGACTTTTTACTGGAACTCTGGCTTTGCAGTCCGGGCAGTTCACGCTGTTCAGATGTCCATCTTGCCCCCATCGTCTAGAGGCCCAGGACACCTCCCTTTCACGGAGGCGACAGGGGTTCGAATCCCCTTGGGGGTAAATCTTCTTTACCGGTTGCACCTGGTGCGACCGGTAATTTTTTTGTTGCCAAGCTTCGGCGTCGAAGTTTCAATGATTGCAGCCCATAAAACAGGTATGGCTGGGGCTGTGGGCGTCTACTATTCGTCGTACAATAAATATTGGGCGATCCGGAGTCCTGTCCATGACAGAAGCGACCGACAACGAGCAAAAGGTATTGAGACTCGGAGAACTGCTGACCCAGGTCGGCATTGTTCAGCCGCACGAATTGACCGAAGCGATTCAGACTTCGAGCGAGACAGGCCTGCCTATCGGACGCGTTCTTATTATGTCCGGTTATCTGACAGACCAGGAATTGCAAGCTGCAGTGCAAGCGCAATCGCTGGTTAAAGACAGAGTAATCGAGCTCGATCTGGCGCTCAAAGCATTACAGGCAGTTTCTCAAGAAGGACTCACTCTCGAGCAAGCCTTGCGCTCTATGGGTTGGGTGAATAAGCGCGCTGCGACAACTGCCAAGTTGGGAGAATTTCTCATTGAGGCAGAACTTTGCACGCAAGATCAGCTCGATGAAGCGTTGCGCACAAGCCAGGAAACAGGCTTGCCCCTGGGACGAGTTCTTGTCCTCACCCAGACCGTCTCTGATGAACTCCTTACGGCTGCCTTGACGGCTCAAGTTCTGGTGCGGGACAACAAAATCACCAAAGAGGAAGCTATACAAGGTCTGGCTTCGGCACGCAGGCGCCGGGTCAGCATCGAGGTTTCGCTCAGCGATCACGGCTTCTACAAGGCGCCTATCCGCCAGTCGATAAAGCTGGGCGAATTGCTCGTTCTGGCCGGACTCTTGAATGAAAGCGATTTGATGACCGCAATCGAGCTGGGTCTTGCTCGCGAAATGCCGGTCGGTAATGTCCTCGTCCAATCCGGCCAGATGACACGCGCCGGTCTGGAAGCGGCTTTGAAAATCCAGGAGATGGTCGCCAACGGAACCCTCCACGCATTGCAGGCAGCCGAGGCGCTCAGGCAGATTGTTCTGAAAAACATCTCGATTGCGCAAGCAGTTGCAGAATTGGGTCTGCTCAAATCAGAGCCTTCCGAAACCATTCGACTTGGCGAAATTCTGCAAGCTGCAGGTGTGGTCTCAGACAGCGACATTCAAAAAGCGATTGAATTAAGCACAAAGAATTCAGCACTGGTCGGCAAAATGCTCCTGGTCTCAGGCATGATCGATGAAGTGATGCTGCACTCCGCATTGCGTTGCCAGTTCCTTCTCAGGGAAGGATTTCTCAAAATGGAACAAGCCGTCGTTGCTCTCAATCATTGTCAGAAGCATCGTGTTTCCTTTGACGATGCCCTTTCCCAACTGGGCTGGACGCTGCGCACCCGCTCCAAATAGTTTCTCCTGCAAGCAAGACTTAGTATTTGAGCCAGCTGCGCTCTAGCGTATGTTGCTCTCTGGTTTTGAAATACACAGCAACGGCCAGTTTTTCCATGTGCTGTGAGATTGTCCTGTGGCCTTGTCTCACTTCATTCTTTTCGAAATGATCCTGGACATCCAGTAATAAATCTTCCGAGATCAAACCTGTCACGCCCTCGCACATTCGAGGCACCATGACCACCGGATAAACCTTTACCATCTTGTCCCAGTTCTCTTTCATATAAGCCCAGGCCATCTCGCGTCCCCAGGGATTGAGCATGACCGAGCGCACTACATATGGTGCATTCTGAGTGCGAATCTCGCCGTTCAATGTTTTCTCGAGCGTCTTGGCCAGAAGGGCTTTGTCTCTGAATCCGGCCAGCGCATACATGAAGCGCTCTTCTTCCTGGGGCGTAGTCGCTTTCTTGAACTGCTGGACGAAATCCTTGTACAGTGTCTCGTCGCCATGATAAGAAAGGACACTGACGGCGGCTGCCGCCAGAGCTGGGCTCACTGATGTTCGCGACTTCTTGTACTGAGCATAGAGGGCTTCTGCCTCTTTCACTACTTCGCTGCTTTCGGCGATCGTGCCTGCCACGGTAAAAAGCATGCCGCGCAGCTGCTCTTTAACGGCATCTTTGTCACCCGTTTTTGCGCTGCTCTCGCCGGTATCAGCAATGCCTGTCCTTTCCAACGACGGCATGACTAGCTCTTTTGCGTATTCTTTGAGAGACGCGCGCTGCCCTTTGCCGACAATTTGATTCAAGTAGTTGATCGCACCAATGAGCACAGTCCAGACATTTTTATCTGTCTCGGCTTTGAATTTGTAACTCTGGCGCAAGTAAGATTTCAGCTCAATAGACCCGTTCAAGGCAGATGCCCATAAATCGCTCAACAAGCCAAATCTTTCAATCGCGGACAGATCGTTGAAAACGTCCTTTGTAAGAGAGACCAGGTCGTCGTCGCTGTATGCGCATCGATAAAATCCATGACCGCCAGCATTGAGTAAAATCCAGTCGGCCGCGGAGGGAAGTTTGATCTCGGTCGAATTGCCTGAGAGCAAAACTCGCCCGGCTACGCGGTCTTTTCCAAACGCTGCCGTATACATGATCGGCACTTGATAGCGGCAGACGCTTTCTTGTTTTACGTGTGAGCGCTTTTCTTCCGGTAGATAGAAGAATCGGCGCTGCGTGATAAGCCAGCTCTGCCCGCCTTCTTCGCGTGAGGCATGCAATATTGGATATCCACCTTGAAATATCCATGAATCCATCATCTGCCTGACCGGCTGATTTGATTTCTCTTCGATGGCATCCCAGAGGTCTGTGGTTTCGGTATTGCCGTATTTGTGATTGTTCAAGTAATGCGCAATTCCAAGTCTATAAGGCTCTGCTCCCAGATACTGCTCGAGCATGCGAAGCACGGAGGCTCCCTTCTCATAAGTAAGGACATCGAACATGCCCTCAGCGTCTTCCGGCTTGCGAACGGTAAATTCAATAGGGCGGGTGCTCAAGAGCCCATCGGTTGAAAAAGCTGCTCCTCGCGATGCTCCGAATGTGTCCCATCTTTTCCAGTTGGGCTGCCAATCGTCGGTGGCCAGCATCTGCATGAAAGTAGCAAATGCCTCATTGAGCCAGAGTCCATTCCACCAGCGCATCGTAGCTAGATCGCCGAACCACATGTGGGCCAGTTCGTGGGCGACAACGTCTGCTACCCTCTCCAGCTCTTGCTGGGCAGCGGTCTTTTCATCGAGCAAGAGGGCGTTTTCTCTGAAGATGACGCAGCCGAGATTTTCCATCGCTCCGAACATGAAGTCTGGAACTGCCACCAGGTCAAGCTTTTCGCCTGGGTATTTGATGCCGTAATAACGATTGAAAAAGGAGAGAGCTGACGACGCCACCTTCTCGGAGAATTTGGCCAGCTTAGTCTTTCCTGCAGGAGTCCAGACCCTGATTGGGCATCCATCGACAATGACCGGCTCCGTCGCCTCCAGGTGCCCGACCACGATCGCGACCAGAT
>CAZBOX010000148.1:0-13978 GCA_964493595.1 uncultured Candidatus Obscuribacterales bacterium
TTTCGCGATTGTGCCGCTCTCCAAAGCACAATATAGGTTCTGCCTTTATCGTCACTGGCTGGGCCTTTGTGCCCGTGTATTTCATCAATCCTGCTAAATGCCTCTCGTCAATTCCATTCCTGGGCGCTGCCATCGTCGTTGGATTGCTGGTCTGGATGTTTGTTCTGCAATGGCTGGCTTTTGCCTCAATGCTCAATTTCAATAACAAACGTACATTTGCACTTACTATAGGCCTGCCCGTAGTTTATAAACTGACTCTTCTTATAGGTTTGCTTTTCCTTCTAGGAATAGTCTTTTGAAAAAGCGGGATTACGCAGGACCGTGTCAGGGATGAAGGCGAGCGACATCAATAGCGCCCCACTGAGTACAAAGCCCGTCATAGCAATTGTCGGACCGACGGCCTCAGGCAAGACCGCCTTGAGCCTGCGCCTGGCTGAAAAATTGCCTGTCGAAATCGTCGCCTGCGATTCGCGGACAATATACAGGCGAATGGATATCGGTACTGCAAAGCCTTCGCCGGCAGAACAGGCGAAAGCACGTCATCACCTTCTCGATGTGGCTGATTGCGACCAGACCTATACAGCTGCCAACTACAAAGAGGACGCTCAAAGAGCAATCGATGATATTCATGCTCGCGGCAAGATTCCTATTGTTTGCGGCGGCACTGGATTTTACTCCAGAGCGCTTCTGGAAGGTCTTTCAATACCTGAAGTCCCACCCAATCAAGTTTTGCGGGATGAACTGAATGAATTTGCCGATCAAAACGGAAATGAACAGCTTCTGGCTCGTCTAATGGACTTAGATCCTGTCAGCGCCAGTCGATTGAACGTGAATGATCGCTATAGAGTTGTGCGCGCTCTGGAAGTTTCAATTACCCTGGGAAAACCGTTTTCGCAGGCCGCCACATTGAGACCGGCTCCGTATCCGACAATCTGGATAGGACTTGGCGTGCAAAATCGACAATATATAAAGGATCTGATTGAGACTCGTCTGGACGAGCAAATGGATGCTGGTTTGATTGATGAGGTAAAGGGATTGCTGGACGAGTTTGGACCGACCAGAGCGCTTCTCAATGCCGTTCCCTACAAAGAAGTGATCGCTTATCTGGAAGGACAATCTTCTCTCGAACAGGCCAGGCAAGACGCTCGCAAACATAATTACCAGCTGGCTCGGCGCCAGATCATGTGGTTTAGAGCTAATGAGAAAACAAACTGGTTTATGGTTGATGTAGAAAGTCGCGAAAATATTTTCTCTAAAGTGCAAGAATTGATTGATAGAGAGATTACCGAGAGATATTGAATAAAGACTTGTCTGCATGGCTGGCAGGTGCTTTTGCCTGTTGTGAAAGGCTTTTATGTTGTGGAAAATGTTGGCTGGACAACGACTTTTTCAGCAGGCATAAAACATTTGCATACAATTATTTTGCAAAAGAGTAGGTGCAAATGAAGGGAAATTGCTTTTTACTCTTGCTGTAGTGTATTTGAAAACGCCTTTCCTGTGGGCGTCTTGAGTGATAGTGCAGAATGAAGAGAGAAGTAATTGTATTTGCGGTTGAGAAAGACTGCACTAATTTGTTCCGCATGGGCTGCTCATTTCTAGCGACTCGATCTAGACGCGAAAAGAATTAGAGTTATACTGGTAAAAGTTTTTACACCCCAGATCAAGCTCAGTTAGAAGTTTTCGATCAATTTCAATTGAGTTTGTAGAGATAGCGAATACAAGGCGGCACTCTGGGATGAGTCGATCCACAATTGATGAATACAGAGAAGTGGCATTGCCCTGGAGCGACGGCACACTCTCAGCTAGACTTTGGCAATCACACGGGCGCTTTGTAGTTGGTGTTCCTGAGCTGGGCTTGCATTGTTATGGCTCCAGCGAACCAGAAGCGGTCTTTCGACTTTTTACTTCTTTGCTGAAGTATTATCGCCAGTTGAGAGCCTTTAAGGCGAGGCTCGGAGACAAAGGGCTTATGCACCTGGATTTGTTGAGAGGCTGGGTCGAGTCGATTGAAGAGCGTATGAAAGCTCCCTCCATTGATAACAGAGTCGTAGCTTTCTCTAGATCGCGCAGATAAAGCTGTTTTTTTTGAACTTTTTGCTTGCCGGCGACGTATCTATCATTAGGTGGTCGCGGGACTTCATGCATGTCAAAACGATTCTTCCATATCGGTCTGGCTCTTTTGGTTTGTTCATTCGGTCTAGCTGCGCTGGCAGATGAGATTCCAGGTCAAATTCGAGTTTCAACGTATGAGAGTGATTTGTCCCGGCCAGCAGAGGTCGGCAAATTGCCGGTCAAATACGTGGGTAACAACGAAAGTCGCAAATTTCACCGGCCTTCCTGCCCTTTTGCCAGAGTTATGTCCTACCGCAAACGCGTCCAATTCTATTTCCGGCGCCAGGCCGTGGCTTGTGGTCACAAACCCTGCCGTTATTGTCTTCCACAGATATGGACTGTCTGTCGCGCGAAAATTCTCACGCCTCTGAAAGGCGGTAAAGACGAATTGCCTCATCCTCATGCCTATCCCCCTTAAATCTCGGATCTCTTGAATTCGAAAAACGTGCAAACGCAATGTATATATAGGCAAAGTCCTATGCTCGCTCATTGTTTATCTTGCTATTCTAGGTATGAGCCATTATTAGAAGCTGGCGCTCAAATAGTGGTATAACGACTCGAGAAGGCACCTTCCATCGGAATTGCGACTTAAAAAATGAGCTTTGATAGTCTCCAACAAAACTTCGCTCACGCTACTGGTTTTATCTACGACCGAACAATAAGCCCCCGCAAGATGCTGGGACAATGCTTCATCGTATCCAAGAGCCGTGCAGTAACTACCGCCAATAACCTCTATAACTACTCAGAGGCTCCATGGGCGCTGGAAATCTACTTCCCGCACCCTGACGTAACTATCGGCGTGAAGTCGATTGCAATCCACAACGATTTCGACCGCCGCGAAGCTCGCAACTATTATCTGCAACAGACCGGCTCGCCACTTGATGTGCCGCCCGTGCTTCTCAACGATCTGGCGACCATTGTCATGGATAGCCAGCTGGCCGAATTGCAAGCCGACAAAGTGGCTGAACTCAATCGTGCTTTATCCATTCCTTTTTCCAATCAAGGTGTCGAAGCGTCCGGAAACGTACGCGGAACGGAACTGTTTTCAGTAATCAACTCTGTTCTCGAGTCGCGCCGCGAAGGTCTCTTGACTTTGTACGACAAGAGAAACATCCCAATGGCTCGTCTGCAACTTGGGCAAGGCACAATTCTCAAATGCCATTACCGGGCCATGATTGGCGAAATGGCTTTTGCTGAGTTGGTTTACAGAAAACCTGCCGAGGGGTATTCCTTCCAGCCTCAAGCCTTTTTCAACTGGGGTGGAGTGCGTGACATTACTGTTCCGACCGATCAACTCATTCAAGAAGCTGTTCGTCGCGCTAATGAAGTGCCCCAGATAGTCAATTACTTGAGTTCCACGGGCATGGAAGCGCGCTTCCAGCGCAGCGTCGGCGAAATGAATCCAGAGAATTGCTCGGAAAACATTCGCTGGTTTGTGGAACTGCTGTGGCAAGCACTCGATGGATACATAACGGTAGACAGACTTCCCGAACGCCTTGGTGTCGATACTTATACGATTCTGCAGGCTCTGCGCGAACTGGTGAATAAAGGCTATGTCTCCCTGCTCAACAGAGCTTCGCCATTTCCCTGCAACGGGCAATTGGGCACTCCTCTTGTTTCGCACACCGATTTCGATATTAATCCAGGTGACTCTGTTACCGCCTTCTATCTAGATCCGCTTTCCGGCGCTGCTACATGGCAGCAGGGCACATTCTTCGGGGTCTCGAGCGTTCTTCAGCCGAAGAATTTGCTGCACACCATTCCGATTTTGCCCGGTGCATCTGGTGCTTTGATCTTGAAGAACTACAAGCTTGTAGGTGTTCACGGCGGCGCTATTGCTCCTAAGCCGGGTCAGGAAAATCAGCGTCTATTCCAGATGATGTGGATCGGCGCTCTGCTCGATATGAGCGCCCGCAAACTCAGAACCGCCCAGGAAGGTGGCGAAGAGGAGACAGACGGCATTGCCGGTTTGCGCAGCAAGCTCGAGAGTGAATCCACTGCTGCTGCTGCTGAAAAGGCCGCGCTGCAGTGCCCGAATTGCATGTCCTTCAATGCAAAGCCCGGACCATGCATTACTTGCGGCACCGAAATCGAAGCTCCTCCCGAAGAGGTGCTGCCTGAAAATAAAGTTGAATTGGTCGTGTATCAGGCCAAGAAGCTCAAAGAGAAATACAAAATCACCAATAAGCAGCTGGCCATTGCCGGCGCCGTCGTCGCGCTGCCGCTGGTCATGATGATGATGTGCAGTTCTCCTTCACCTCCTCCGACCGTGAAGGATGTTGCAACTGATACGTCTGCTCCGACCGTGCATCAAAATTCCGACAAGGCTATGCAGTATGCTGTCGACTTCGCTGGTTTTAGAGCGACTCCGCCGCCTGGATACTGGTACGAAGATACGACTGCCCTCACCGGTGAGCAAAAGTCTTTCGGACTGTACTCCGAGCGGGCTAATCAGAAGAACATCTTCCTTATCTATGATGATCTGTCCGCAGGTGAGAAAAACCTTTCCAACTTCCTCCAGAAACCACCCTATTTAACAGTTCCGGCTGGCGGTGGTGAGGCCAAGCCGATCGAAACAGTGAGGCAGCCTTTTGGCGAAGAAGGACAGTTTTTCACCTATTACGCGATGAGATACGGTTTTGGTGATACGTCCGCTGTTGGGCTGGTCGGCTCCGTTCCCGGTGTCGATCCGAAGAAGTCCATCCTTATGGTCGGTCAGTCTCTGAATGAGAAGGCTGCTTATGACTATAAATCAGCGGTCTGGCTTGTAGACCAGATGGGAACAGAACGCACCAAACACGGTAATGAAGCCATGCAGGCCAAGAATGCCGATGGTAAAGACGGTGCCACTACGGACGGTACTGGTACAGATGCTTCTGAGCTGGCGACACCAGAGCAGATGACTGAATTCCTCACGAAGACCGGCGAAAAGATTCAGGGCAATTTGACGCTGCCAAACGAATCAGCCGACGAATTGAAGAAGAAGAAGTCGAAGAAAATGAAAGTCCGAGTTGTGATTGCTCTCGATTCGGAAGGCAAGCTGACCAAGATCGAAATTTCAGAACCTTCTGAGATGGAATCAGTCACTAATGCTGTCGTCAAGGCAATCAATAATTCGACGCCGATCGAGAATATTCCGAAAACCAAAGAAGGTAAGCTCTCGCTCAAAGTCAGTCTTGACATGGACAAGATTAGCGTCGAGCAACTCTAAGATACTAATTCGGACAAACTTATCTGCCGGAAAGTGTTCTTTGTTTTGGCGCGTCTATCTGCGGCAATCCCGACAAATTCAGGCAATGAAAAATGCTTGAATCGATAAGTTCGATTCAGAGAGGCCGCGCAAAGAAAAACGCTTAATGCTTCTTCTTGGATTTTTTGTCTTTGCCGGACTTCTTCTTCATTTCTTCGGCGCCGTAATTATCTTCAGTCTTAATGCTGTATTCGATAATTTTGCCTTTGACGAAATCGAAGTCTTTCACTAAATCCTGAGTTTCTCTTGCTTTCGGCTCGACTTTTACTTTCAAGGGAACCAGGCGTTTATAAGTCATGTATGCCAATCTCCACTCGCCTTGAGCGCGGTAGATCTGGCCCAGATAGCCAAGGGCCGTAATTGATTGCCCGCTCTCCGGTCCGTACTTCGTATCGGCTTCTTTTAACGCCTTGTTGTAGCAATCGATTGCGTTGTTATAGTCGTTGTTCTTTTTGTAGTCATTGCCCATGACGATCAAGCCCATGTAATTTTGCTTGACCTCACCCATCGAGCAGGCGCCCAGCGCCAGAGACAAAGCTACAACCAGAGCAAAGGCAATCGGTCGATGCGTTTTGATCTTCTGCAGTCCATGGCCCAAGAGGCCAGTGTTTTTTGTCTTCAAAAAAGAATCTTGATCCATCCGGTTTCTCAGATCTGTTGGCATTTCCGCACAGGTTTCCTTCGCTAGCGACAACCAAGAGCGAGCTTATCAAGAGAGAGACGCTCCGTATCCTTCGCGATTATAGCAGCGGCAATCAGGAACCAATTTTGTGTAATTGTGCATTTGTAAAGTAGTGAGCGAGTATTTCTCGGTAGTTTTTTCCAAGTAAAGCCATGCCTTGCGCGCCTGTTTGCTGCAACCCTACTCCGTGTCCCCAGCCCAGCCCACGCACCGTTACAGCACTGAGAAGACCAAGATGATCGTGCTCGTGTTCGAAGAAAATCTTGGCGCTCTTCAGCCTGGCTAGTTTAATTTCCGGATTTTTGAATGCTCTGCGAATGACCAGTTCTTTCTTGACCCTCCAGATTCCGTGAGAAGTATGAATCGCCAGTTCAATAGCGACTCCGGACACTCCCCGTTCGGTCACTTCGAACTTTTGAATGTGTCCGAATTGCCCTCCGTCTGGTGGTATCACGAATGGTGCAGTCTCCTCATCTTTCGCCAGCAAAGACAGCTCATGATGCATATGAGCCTCTAGAGACTGCGCCGGCATATGCACGGACCATTTGAAATGAGGAGACCAGCTGTCAAAAGTTACCTGTTTGGATGCGTGCCAACTTTCTTTCAGGCGCTTTTCTATTTCATTTGTGGTCGGCTTCGGCTCAAAGCCAGGCACATGAAGCTTTTCAGGCACTGCCTTCAAATATGGAATCGGTGCGGGCGGAAAGATATTGGTCTTGGGGTCTGAAAAACAATCTTCATAGTTGGCCGTATAACCGCCGGCATTAGAGCTGAAAAGTGCCAGGATGGCTTTTGTTCCGTATTTCAGAATCTCGCCCGAGGTGGCCTCTATTGCTTGCGTATGTTTGGCAGAGCCCACGGCTTTGTGTCCGGCAAAATACTGGCAGCACAAATAGGAATCGCAGACATCGGCATTATCTCTTTCATGGCTGATGCGCGGATTGAGAGCATAAGTGCGCGCCGCTACAGCTTGCGCCTTTAGAGCTTCTATATGGTAACTGGACGGAATTTCGCTTTCCAAAACTCCTTTTAGATACTGTTCCATATCAAGGATCAGGATGATTCTCAGGTGTCCGTTCTGAGGCGTAATGTGCAGTTCATGCCCGCGATATTCCGCGCTTTCCTGCCCCTTGGCGCGGGCTCTTTTGATGGAATTTATAAATGCCGAATGATTGCCCTTTGTCATATCGACAACCACTCTGGATGCCGAAAAATGACCGCCGTTATTGGTAATCAAAATATCCAGCTCTCCAGCCTTTGGGCTGACTTTGAGCTGCTGCGCGCCCGACAGAGCGATGGTTTTTACGCGTTTTTCACTTTCGATTTGAACAGTCAGTCCGAGAGGTGAAGAAACTACGACCTGCTTATGCTCAAGGCTGGAAAGATCTGTTGTGGTAAGGGCGACCCGTAACTTCATGAAAAAATAGAGCGCCCTATATCAAATTGGGGATATCGCGCTTTGGTTTTGCTAGAACATTGAAAAGTGGCGGAGCAGGAGGGACTCGAACCCCCAACCCCTTTCAGGGCAGCCGCTTTCAAGGCGGTGTCTTCATCCAGCCAGGTCTGCTCCATGGCCCAGACTTCTATTTTACTTTCTTCCGCCCGGAGTTCAATTGCCAGAACCTCAACATGACGATAGATGCACGAAATTGTCAGCATGTTTCCGCACCTGGCTGGTTTTCAGTAGCTTTCTTAAGCAACGCACCAACTGATAGAGTTACTGCAATGGCAAAGTCTGCAAATACTGAACGGCTTGACACAATTGTCGTGGAGAGAGGTCTCTTTGCGACCAAAGAATCCGCTCGCACTGCGATCATGGAAGGTCTAGTGCTGGTGGATGGCAAGCCGGTAACCAAACCGGGTCATCCCGTTAAAAGCCAGGCAAAAGTAGAACTCTCTGCTTCATATCAACCGCCCAAATACGTAAGCAGGGGCGGTCTCAAACTTGAAAAGGCGCTCGATGAATTTCAAATCGAATTAGAGCAGCGTGTCTGTCTCGATATAGGGGCTTCTACCGGCGGATTCACAGACTGCATGCTCAAGCACGGCGCCCGTTTCGTCTATGCAATCGATGTCGGTTATGGTCAGCTGGACTGGATTTTGAGAAAGGATGAGCGCGTTAAAGTTCTCGAACGCGTCAATGCTCGCAATCTGACTCCAGCAATAGTCTATGGAGAGGGCGATGCCAGTGAGATGGCTGATTTTGCCAGCATGGACGTTTCGTTCATTTCCGCCTTCAAAGTGCTGCCTTCTGTATTGCAGACAATGGCGCAGAAAAATACCGAACTTGTCATTTTGGTAAAACCACAGTTCGAAGCGGGGCGTCAATTTGTCGGTCATGGTGGCGTTGTCAGAGACCCTGCCGTGCATCTCGATGTACTGGAGACAGCCAGGCAGAAGTGCGCAGATTTAGGATTGTTTGATCAATCCGTTAGCTATTCGCCCATAAAGGGTCCGAAAGGAAACATTGAGTTTCTGCTGCATTTGACGCGTGAGAGTCCGCTCACGACGACTGACCTCAATGCACTTGTGCAAAGAGCTCATCGAGAACTGGCGGCTCAAAAAGACGCCGACGAATAACTAAATCAGCGCTGCTGCAGATCCCGTTTTGCGGTAGCCGCGATCGTCACGATTACAGTGTCTGCCAATTTCTGGAAGACCACTTCAGGCCTTTTGATCTGATGATCTTTGAAAGGAATGTTGAAGGTGCTCTTGATGTGTATCAAGTCGCAATTCTCGAATTTGCTTTGCGTAGTTTCGCAGTTTTTGAAGAAGGTCAGCTCCACAGGCACAGTCTTTTTGACAGTCACTCCGTGCAGCGAGAAATCTCCGGTCGCTTTGATAGTCATCTTTTGCTTGTCTTTCAAAACACCGCTAAGACCAGGCTGAGCCTTGACCGTAAAAGTGGCAGTAGGAAACTTCTTGGTTTCCAGGAAGTTGTCACGCATGTGTTCGTTGCGCAGCGGAATTCCAGTATCGATCGAAGCCAGGTCGACATTGAACGTTGCGGTAAAAGGCTTTGATAAATCCATGGATTCATCAACACTGATTTTGCCTGTGATATTGTTCGTTTTTCCAACAATGAGCTCAATGGGAGCATCTGACGTAAAGCTTACTGAGTCACGCTTTTTGCTGTCGTCGACCACATAATTCAGCTGTTTTGCACTGACGGCTGTGGAAGTCAGGCTGAGAGCCAATCCTGCTGCCGCGATTGCGGCCAATACTCGCTTAGTTTGCATTGTCTTTATTTACCTATTTTTCTGTCGCCCACAAACAAATTGATTTCATGAAACTGCTCGATCAACTCAATTACATCCGCCACTGTCGATTGCGGATCTCGCTCTGGATTAAGCTCAACGCAACGTTTCGCCAGGTCGCCGTATGAGCAGGTTGCCGCTTCAGAAAGCAAAAATCTAGCATTCTCATCCAGCTCTACGATGCGAACTTTGTGAGAGTAAGGATCACGATACATAGCTACATGTGAAGGTTCAGGCGTAAACTTCTTGCGTGTTCCTTTACCTTCGTCGAGCAGGTCTACGATTTGCTGAATAGGATACGTATAAGTGTGCACAGCAAGCGTTGAATTCAGGAGCGGTCCTAGCGTCACGAACGCCTGAGGATCACTGAGAGGAGTTCTGGCAGTGGTATCGATGGTGGTATCAACTTCCAAAAGCTCCATTTCCAGCCACTCGTAATCGGCAAGCTCAGCGAGATATGGACGCTTAGCCAGAAGATCCGCGCAGTGTTCTCTGATAAATTGTGGAAACCTTTTTGCCGAGGTGTTCAGATGGAAGTGATCGGGCGGAAAAACTTTCACATACTGCTTGATCAGCTTTTCCCAGCTATTGCCGAGAATTTGAGCGCAATAAGGATATATCGATGTAAGGACGTCGCTGTGCCCGTAGCCAATGAGGCGGGCATACAACTTTGCACCATCGATATCGAATTCCTCTTTATCGATAAGGCAACTGAGTGACTGAGCACTCTCTGGCGGCTGCCTATCCATCCAGATGGAGGTCAGTGTTTTTTCGATTTCATGCAGAGAGGACACGAGCGTGCTTTACCTCCGCCAAATCTTTGTTTCCTGGCGCCTTTGACTTTCTGTCGAAGTGTTTTACAGGGGAGGCAGCTCTTGGAGCTGAGCCGGAAAGCCTTAGTTCGCTCGCTGCGTCGCTCACTGCGCGAATTCTATCTACTTCCGAAAGTATTTCATCGAATTCAGGGAAGTTTTGATCCCGCTCAAGCATTACACCTTTTACTTCCACTCTTTCCAGCACGTACTGAAGTAACTCGAAAACTGGCTCTATGACTGCAGAACCATGAGTATCGATTACATATTCGCTGCCTTGTTTATGACCGGCGACGTGAATCTGAACTGTGCGCTCCAGTGGAATCTGATTTAAATATTGAAAGGGGTCGAAATCATGGTTCAAACTGTTCACATAGACGTTGTTGACGTCGAGGAGCAGCCCGCAGTCAGCGCTTTCCGCCACTTCGGCGAGAAACTGGCTGTCATTCATTTCACAGCCAGGTACATTCATGTAATACGAGATATTCTCGAGGAGAAAAGGCCTGCCTATCGTTCCTTGAACGCGTTTGATTTTCTCGGCTATCAGTTTGATAGCTTCTTTGGAGCGAGGCACCGGCAACAAGTCGTGCATGTAAATGCCGTCGCAGCTCGTGAAGCAGAGATGATCACTGAACCAGGGGGCGTCGACGAGATCGAGCAATTTTTTCAGCTTGCTCAGATACTCAACGTTGAGGTCATCTGTGCTTCCGATTGATAGATTGATCCCATGTGTGACTAGAGGGAACTTGTTTCGCGCCGACTCGAGTCGTTCGCGGCAAGCACCCCCTAGTCCCATATAGTTTTCCGGAACCAGCTCTAACCAGTCGATCTTGCTTCTACTCTCCAGTGTCTCTGCGGCTAACTCTCTGCGCAAACCTAAGCCAATACCAAGATTGGGCAGAAGTTTTTTCGTGTCCAGAAAGTCAGGCATAACATCTCAGGCGATCTAAAGCTGAATTCGACTGGCAAAAAGCTGATGAAAAAATAGCGCCGCACCAAAAGTGAGCGCTACTTCTTACTTGGATTCTTTGCTTTTGCAGGCGCTTTCTTTGCCTTTGCAGGAGCTTTCTTTGCCTTTGCAGGAGCCTTCTTTGCCTTTGCAAGAGCTTTCTTTTCCTTTTTCTTTGCTTTCTTTGCTCTTGCAGGAGCTTTCTTTGCCCTTGCAGGAAGCTTCAGCGCCTTTGGCTTTGGACTTCTTGGTGGTCTTTTCGGCCTTCTTCTCTACCTTTGTGGTTTCTTTGGTTTCGGTAGAAGTTGCTTCATCAGCAGCGCGGGCAGCGCCGTTGAGAGTAAGTCCGAGTACTGCCACCAGAGCAGCTGCCAATTGTGTCTTTTGCATGTTGTCCTCCCTGAACGTTTAGACAATGAGCCCTCGAGGGAGACAATCTCCCTACATATGGGCACATGAGCGTCATCCTAGGTCACCCTGATTAACAAAAAGCCATTTGTATGTAATAGCTGTGTAAAATCGCAAACCCCCTGAATACTATTGCTTAGCGGGTTTTAAATTTCTTCACATAATTTGGCTATTTCTTTTCGACCTTGGTTTCTTTTTTTGTTTCTGTTTTTGCGTGAGCTTCAGAAGCGGCTTTTGCTCCTTTTTCATCGGTACCGCAAGAACCCTTGCCGCAAGCTGAGTCTTTACCGGCTTTCTTGGTGGTCTTTTCGGTAGCTTTTACCGAGGTCTTCGCGGCTTTTCCGTCTTCCTTGGTTGTGGTTTTTTCTTTTACTTTGGTAGTAGTGGAATCTTTTTTATCAGTCACTGTGGTTGTTTTGTCGGTTGTAGTGGCCGATTTCGTCACTTCCTTATCTGCGGCAATTGCAGCGTTGGTGGCTACGAGGCTGACAACTGCGGCGATAAGAGCTGCGTCGAATCTGGTTTTTGCTTCCATTTTGAATATCCTTCCACTGAGGGGTAATCTCGAACAGCCAAATATTTACCAATAAGGCAGGGGCAAGTTCAACGTCATATTATTGACCGTTAAGAAACGAATCATTCCGAGTTGTTTTCGGCGCCCGAATACATATATATAGGTACAAAAATTCGAGACTGTTGTAAGTAGATAATTGGAGTCTAAATCGATGCGCGCAAAAGTGGATACCACTCAATTGAATGTCTTCTATTTGCACGGTTTTGGTTCTTCTCCATCTTCTCAAAAAGCTGTTCGCTTTAAAGAAATGCTTGAAGCAGATGGAGCATCTGTTGAAATTCCTGATCTCAATTTTCCGACCTTCAAAGAAATGACTCTCTCGACTCAACTCGAGTTGTTGGAAAACAAAATCCAGAAATTGCCCTCTGATATTCCACTTGTTCTATTCGGATCAAGCATGGGTGGTTTGCTTGCCTCGCTTCTCGCTCAGAGAATCAATACAATTTCTGCGCTTGTATTGCTTGCACCCGGATTCGGAATTGCGAGGCGTTGGAAAGAATTTGTCACTGCAGACGAATACGACAGATGGCAACAGACTGGTGAGCATCACTTCTATCATCACGCTCACGATTCACTCATGCCTCTGGGATACGAATTTGCAAGAGTGATGGAAAGTATGCAGACGGAAGATTTGACTGTTGAACTTCCTTGTCTCGTTTTTCACGGATTGCACGACACAACGGTTCCCGTTGAAGAGAGCAAAAAGTTCGCCGATTTGAATCAGTCAGTGGATCTGCGCATACTCGATGACGATCACCAGTTGCTCAACTCTCTGGAGCACATGCTTGTCGAATCAAGAATATTTCTGCAGAATCATCGCCTCGTAAAAGTTTGATGGCTTGGTTATAGAGACCAGGGTATTTCTGCTTTTGTAAATCACTTCGAAATATTATCGGCAGGTAATAAGAAAGAGGCACCGGTAAAAACCAGTGCCTCTCAATGGATTAGGTCCTATTTCCTTTCGGAAGGCTTTAGCCGGCTGCGGCTTCAGCAGCCGGAGCGGCTACTTTCTTTTTCGCGGGCGACTTTCTTTTCTTTGCTGGTGCCTTTTTAGCGCCGGCTTTCTTAGCAGGGGCCTTTTTGGCTGCAGCTTTCTTAGCGGGTGCTTTCTTTGCTGCTGCTTTTTTCTTAGGAGCGGCCTTTTTAGCTGCTGCTTTTTTAGGAGCTGCTTTCTTGGCTGCTGCTTTCTTCTTAGGAGCGGCTTTCTTAGCTGCTTTCTTCGGAGCTGCCTTCTTAGCGGCTTTCTTAGGAGCAGCTTTCTTAGCAGTAGTCTTCTTTGCAGCTGCTTTCTTAGGAGCAGCTTTCTTAGCGGCAGCTTTCTTCGGAGCTGCTTTCTTAGCAGTAGTCTTCTTAGCTGCTTTCTTCGGAGCTGCCTTCTTAGCAGTTGCTTTCTTAGCGGTTGCTTTCTTAGCAGTTGCTTTCTTAGCAGTTTTCTTCTTCGCTGCTTTCTTCGGAGCAGCGGCTTCTGCGCCAGCTTCTTCCGACATAGCTGCAGCTGGATTTACTTTCTTCGCTGCTGCTTTTCTCTTCTTAGGTTTAGCTGCCATTTATTTCTCCTCCCGAGAATTTGTTTGGCGGTTAGGAAGTTACTTTGCACGGACTAGTAATAGTTTTGTGCCGAGAAACGTGTCGCTGTCTCTATTTGAGTCGGACCCTATGCCACCATTGATACTAAGAGTACGAATCTTTTTCAATTTGCACTCTATCAATCACACCACACGTTTAATACATTACTTTCTATTGGCCAAAATTGCAATATATGGATCGACGCACGCGAGCGATCGAAGTGCTCGAATTCGATCGTCGATCATCGATCTTCAATCAATGAAACCCGCATGATAAGCCAATTCTATTTTGGCACCACCACTGATGGCCCCTCCTTTGGGGGACGAAAAAAAAATTTTTTCGAGTTTGAAACATTTTTTCCGATTCTC
>CAZBOX010000149.1:0-13759 GCA_964493595.1 uncultured Candidatus Obscuribacterales bacterium
AAGAGGCATAGGCAAAGCTATAGCCGAGCGAGCTGCTAAAGATGGTGCCAACATCGTTATTGCGGCCAAAACCGTCGAAGCCACTGATCGCTTGCCTGGCACCATATACAGTGCCGCAGAGGAAATCGAAAAGTTGGGTGGAAAAGCACTGGCATTGCAGGTCGATGTTCGATTCGACGAACAGATTCAAGCGGCTATTGCACAGGCGGTAGAGAAATTCGGTGGACTGGACATCTTGGTAAATAATGCGTCGGCAATCAGTCTCACGAATACTTTAGCCACTGATGCAAAACGCTTTGATCTTATGCATCAGGTCAATGTTCGCGCAACATATTTATGCTCCAGGTCTGCTATTGCGCATCTGGAGAAAGCGGCCAATCCTCACATCCTCAATCTCTCTCCGCCTCTCAACATGGACGCTAAATGGTTCGGTCCGCATGTTGCCTACACGATGTCTAAGTACGGCATGTCGATGTGCACGCTGGGAATGTCAAAAGAACTGAAGAAAAAGAATATTGCCGTCAATTCCTTGTGGCCGGAGACCGGTATAGCCACTGCGGCTGTTAAGAACTTGCTCGGTGGCGATGATGCGATGAAGATGTGCCGCACGCCTGAGATAGTTGCAGATGCGGCGTATTGGATTCTTACGCAGCCGTCCGGCGAATGTACCGGGAACTTCTTTGTAGACTCCGAGGTTCTGAACAATGCGGGCGTCAAAGATCTCGAGAGTTACGCGGTCGTCCCCGGTCAAAAATTGATGCCGGATTTCTTTCTCAATTGAGAATCAATTTTTCTGCCTTGCTGTTTTGACGGCTGCGAGATCTTCGGAGAAGTCTTCGGCATCCGAGTATTTTGGTTCGATAACTATCTTGCCGTTATGATCGAGGAAGCCCGTCTTATCATCGCTGACGACACGAGCCATTCCACCGACGAATGGGTAAGCATCATCAAAGCTAAGAGGGACAACTAATTTGCCCTTCTTATCGATAAAGCCCCATTTCGCGGCGACTAGCGAAGGCGACATGCCCATCTGCCATCTGCCTTTTGCCACGGGAGCGAGTCCTTCGGAAAAGGGCAGACCAAAGCTGTACTTGCCGTCAATTGCCTTACTGCCGCTGGTGTCGATGTAGGCCCATGTGCGCGGGCGTCCATCTTTTTCTTTAGCGCCTGATGCGACACAAGCCAGTCCTTCGGAAAAAGAAGTTGCTCCATCGTAAGTGGGCTTGATAATTGTCTTGCCGTGCGAATCGAGAAAACCGAAGAGCCCGCCGGTGACGAGCCAGTTATATCCCATTCCGGTCAGACCCATGACGTTGCCGCTGAGCTTGAGGTAAGTCAGTGTATTGTCCGGGCTTTGCAAGATCAGCTGATAGGAGGGCTTGACAAGAAACGCACCGTCACGGTCGATAACGCCGTAGTGCTGTCCGTTTTGGATGACTGCCAAACCTTTGTTGAACTCATTTGCGTTGCTGAATTGCGGTTTGATAACAGTTTTACCATTCTTGTCGATATAGCCCCACTGTGCGTCGAAGCTCATATCGCCTGTGCGTTTGAACTTCACGGCGGCAACACCTTCCTGAAAGCAGTGAGCTTCTTCGAATAATGGCTCAATGACGAACTTTCCGTCCTTGTCGATAAATCCGTAAAGCTTCTCTTCTGCCGAAGCGTCTACTACGGCGGCTAAGCCTTCCTTGAACGGCTCCGCTTCTGAAAATCTTGGTTCGATCTTCATAGCGCCGGTCTTGTCTACAAAACCATACTTTTCCCCCACTTTCACAGCGGCAAGCCCCTCGGAAAAAGGACCGGCTTCGTCGAAACCGGGCGGTATAACCATTTTGCCGTTTCGGTCTATATAGCCGTAAGCCTCTTCGCTTTTGGCGCTTGCTGCCAATGCCTTGAGAGCAGGACTGAAGCCAAACCCAGAACACATGAGCCCGACTTGGGCTGTAATTGCCAGAGCAATAATTTTTCGCATATTGCCACCTCCAGTTTCTTAACCTGGAAGTTCAGACAATTAGGAGGTGCCTCAGGCCTTTGTAACGAGTTCTGATTCTAGAATCGCTTTTGTCAAGCTGGCGACGCGCTTGCCAATATTGGCGACTGCCTTCTGATTTTTCTCGTCCTTTAATTTTCCATCTGGTGAGAATGCTTCATTGGCCTGTGATAGGGCGTGTTGCTCGGGAACCACAATTACGCTTATATTTCCCAGGATTGAACGCAGAGTGACCAGACCTCTCAGACCGCCCAGTGCGCCCGGTGAGCATGCCATAATGCCGGCGACTTTGCCGGTATAGCACTCCAAGCTTTTCTCTCCCGGCTCAGGTCTCGAAGTCCAGTCGATGAAGTTTTTAAGCGCCGCGCTGATAGAGCTGTTGTACTCGGGAGATGCAATGAGCAGTCCCTGGTGCTCTTTCATGATTTTTTTCAACTTCTTTGCGTTTTCCGGAATACCGCTTTCAGCCTCAATATCCCCGTCATAAATGGGCATCGGATAGTCTTTGAGGTCGATGAAAGTACATTCCGCGCCGGCCTCTTCTGCCGCTGCCATAGCGGCCTTGACCAATTTCTTGTTTAACGAATCTTTTCTGAGACTGCCTGCAAGACAAAGAATTTTTGGACGGCTGGACATGATCTCTCCTCTCTTCTTGATGCGGTTGAGTATTATCACACGGCGAGATTTTTCAGGCATCCCTCAATTAGTCTAGAATTGCAATAGTGCTTACACCGGACGCAGGAAGCGGCGTGGCGTTTTGACAAAACTACAAGAACGGCTTGTTTTCATAATTCAGACAATCAGTTTTGTCTCACTGGCACTGGCATCTTCGGTATCCGGAGTCTATGCGGCTGACAGCATGACCGGTCAGGCGTTTCCCTATGAGCCGGAACTGAATTCACTGCGCTTCATCATGCGCGACAAGAACTACAAAGTAGCCAGACCGCTTCTGGACGCTCACCTGAAGAAAAAACCGAATTCATCGCAGGCCCTTGTTTATCGTGCTCGATGCTACGTGGACGAGAACAAAAACAAAGAAGCTTTGGAATGCCTGCACCGAGCTGCTAAAGCCGATCCTAAGAATGCCGAGATTTATTCTGAGCAAGCAAATATTTACGCTCTGCAAAAACAATATCAAAAGGCGGTTGATGCCGCATCGTTGGCCATCAAGTATGGCAAGGGCTTCAGCGTTAAGCACACCTATCACTTGCGCTCGATGATGTATACGGCTCTCGGTCAGAAGAAGAAAGCGATCGAGGATATGTGCTCCTATATAAAAATCGATTCGGCGAAGCCGCGTGCTTTCATGTGGCGCGCAAATGCCTACGAGCAGGACGGGCAGTGGGATAAAGCGCTGGCTGATTACCGAACCGCGCTGGAAATGAGCAAGAATTACGAATATAGATTTCACGCTGCACGAGTCTTGCAAAAGCAAGGCAAGATGGAACAAGCCATCGCGGAGATGACTGCGATCATCAAACAGAATCCGGAAGAGGACGAAGCGTGGAATAAGCGTGGAAATTTGAACTTTGCCATGGGCAAATACAAAGAAGCGGTCAGAGATTTCACTGAGGCTCTCGCTACAAGCTTCGGTTCCAACGATACTCTTTATCGGGCCCGCGGCAAAGCTTATGAAAAACTAGGACAGAAGGATCTGGCTCAGAAGGATTTCCAAAAAGCGGATGAGCTGTTGAAAAAGCCCACCGTCGCGCCCATATGATCCAGTAACTTGCGCTGCTATTTTGCTTGAAGTGTGCTTACGCCCTCTAATTGTTTTTCGGGATGAGCTGAAAGGTCTGCGCAAACATATTTGTTGAGAAATTCAATTGCATAGTGGCAGATCAGATCTTTGCGATGATCGTCCCTGTTGAAGTTTGTCCATGCATAGTGATTTGCATTATCCAGCTCAACATACTCCGCTGGTGACGGTGTTTTGCTGAATGCGCCGTTTTTTCCTTTGACAAACAAATTTATCCAGGTATCACGATTTCCGCATTGATACATAACCGGCACACTAATTTCCTTCAGAGTGCCTTTTCGCAAGAAGGGGTTTGTATACGGAGCAAGCGCAAGCACCGCTTTGACGCTTGGTAATTTCCAACTCGGCCAGGCTCCTGCCAGCCCTAAAACTGTGTATCCTCCAAGCGAATGCCCCGCCAGAGCGAATTTAGTCCAGTCTATTTTGGAACTCCAGGTGCTGTCGTTGTGCAGAGCGCCGGTCAGTCGCTTGATGTCTTGTTCTCTATCCTTGTAAGTTTCTTCCGTCCAGCTGTCTGGCCGGCCAAATCGAATGCGCTTTTTTGCAATGCCATTGGCGAGGGCATCTTCATGATTCGGTGCGATTACTAGATAGCCGCTATCAGCAAGAGCTTTCATGAGGAAAATGCTTTGATTGTTTACACCGCGAAATCCGTGAGAGAAAATCACCAGTGGAGCAGGGGATGTTTCTGTAGATACAGAAACCGGCTTTTTTACCGGCTGCCAGACGATCACGTCTAGACCGGCAATCGTCATTCGTTGTCCTTCGCCTGGTTTCGACATGCGACGCGGCGGAAAGGCGGAGGCTGGTTCGGCGGTTAAAACGCAGAAGATTAAAGTGAGGAGCAGGGAGCAAAATTTCAGCATTCGCATTTTTTCAAACTTTCTCGGGGCAATTCCTCTGCATTGAATATCATAGTCTGTAAATTTTTTGTGCACGCAAGCTAGGCGTTTCTTCCCGCGCAAAGATGATTTATGTAAGAGTGCGAATCTGAGCCGGCGACAGTTCAGACTTTTTCCAGTTCGAACGCGTCGTGAATGAGCTTGGCCGCTTTGTCGGCTTGGGCTCGCGAGACAACACAGGTGATTTTCATTTCGCTGGAGGCGATCATTTTAATGTTGATTTTCGCAGCTCCTAATGTTTCGAAAAGACGCGCGGCAACATCCGGCTGGCCAGCCATACCGGCGCCAACGAGGCTTACTTTGGCAATATCTTCATCGGCGTGTACTGCCTTTGCACCCATCTCTTTTTTCAAATCCTCCAAAGTTTGGATCGTTTGAGGAAGGTCGGTGGATGCGACAGTAAAAGTGATATTGTTCAAGCCGGCGGTGGGGTGGAATGCCTGCATGATCATGTCTACGACAATTGCTTTTTTCGCCAGCCCGCCGACAACACGGGCGGCAATACCCGGCTGATCCGGTACATCCATTATGGTTACGCAAGCTTGATCTTTGTCCGTTGCCACGCCGCTTATGCTGCGGTAGATTTCCATATCTTCTCCTCCGTCAATGCTTGTGCCTTCGTGGCCCGGTTTGAATGTGTTTCGTACTCTCAGGATGACGCCATACTGTCTGGCCAGTTCAACTGCACGCGGGTGAATTACTTGCGCGCCCAGGCGAGCCATCTCAACGACTTCGCCATATGAGATGCGGTCAAGAAGGCGCGCTTTAGGAATTTTGTTGGGATCAGATGTGTAAATCCCGTCAACGTCGGTATAGATGTCGCAGTATTTGGCTCCTGCTGCCGCTGCCAGTGCGACTGCGGTAGTGTCTGAGCCTCCTCGTCCCAGGGTGGTAATGTCACCATCCGCGGTGACACCCTGAAAGCCTGCCACAACCAATGCATCGCAACTTTCAAATGCTTGGGCGAGGTTGTCGGTTTTGATATCGATGATTCTTGCTTTGTTATGAACACTTTCCGTGAATATGCCCAGTTGGTACGCGGTGACCGACCTGGCTGACACGTCGAGCGTTTTCAGCATCATGGACAGCAGTGTGATGGAAATATGTTCGCCCGTGGACAAGAGCGAATCAAGCTCTCTTTGATCCGGGTTTTTGGCGCACTGGTGTGCAAGTTTCAAAAGATAGTCTGTTGTGTCTCCCATTGCCGAGACGACCACCAGCACTTTACCGTGCTTGAGACGCTCTTTCACTATTTCCGCAACGTGTTGAATGCGGGCGATATTCTTGACGGAAGTGCCGCCGAATTTGAGCACCGAAATATTTGTAAGCTTCTTGGCGCTCTCATTTGAATTTTTATGTTGAGGTTCGGCTCTCATTGTTCCTGTTTTACCACTTCTTGATTGTCTAGTTGAAAGACTCGAAGTCTGCTCTGAGACCTTTTGTGTCCACGTCAAGGCTCAGTACCTGATAGCCTTCGCCCTGTCTTCCACACCAGTCAGTAAGCTCCGCTATCATGTCGCGATGCTCTCGCTGATTAACGAGGACAAGAACGGACGAGCCTGCTCCGCTGAGAACGCAACCCAGTCCGTGACAGCCGCGAACCAGCGCTTTCAATTTATTCAGTTCGGGAACCAGTGCGGCGCGGTAAGGCTCGTGAAGATTGTCGAACAAAGATTCGCGCAGGGCGTCATCGTCTTTCGCGGCGACGGCGGCGACGAAAAGAGCGGCGCGCTGGACATTGGCGGTTGCGTCTTTCAGTGGGATTTTTTTCGGCAGAACGGCGCGTGCCTTTTCGGTGGAAAGTTTGTATGGCGGTACCACCACAATCGTTTTCCATTTTTCAGGCCAGGCAAGCTTTTGAACAACAGCTCTGCTGCCATGAATGGAGGGTGCGCATACAACCAGACCTCCAAGCAGGCTGGCTGCAACGTTGTCCGGGTGACCTTCTATTTCAGCAGCGGCTGAAAGTATGCGCATGCGTTCCGGTACACGACCCTTCAAGATTTCGGACGCCCAGAGCGCACTTAAGACGGCTGTCGACGAGCTTCCCAGTCCGCGCGCGAGGGGGATGTCTGTCTCAATTGTGATGTTCAAACCCTTAAGATCGTCTTCGTTCTTTTCGAGTGCATGCAGTAAAACGCTCAAGAGAAGATTGTTTTTCTTGTCGCCGAGATCTGCCGCGCAAGAGCCTTTCGCTTCAATGGCCAGGCTGTCTCCTTCAGTGAAAAAATAGGTGAAACGACTGTACACATTGAGTGCCAGCCCGATCGCGTCAAAGCCCGGCCCGAGATTGGTCGTGCTGCCGGGAACGCTGATCACCAGCCTTCTTCCTATGAGAGTGTTTGCGAATTCCGGGATGCTCAGCATGTATCTAGATTCCCATCACTTTGCGTAAGGCATCTAGATTTGCTTCGACCGGATTCAAATCGACTTTGTTCACTTTCTGAGGTGTCTCCGGATCTTTCAATCCATTGCCTGTAAGAACGCACACGGCGCTTGCTTCGGGGCTGATCAGCCCGGCTTTTAAATGTTTGATAAATCCGGCGACGCTTGCCGCGCTGGACGGCTCGCAGAAAATTCCTTCTGTTGAACCAAGCATTTTGTAGGCTTCCAGAATCTCTTCGTCTGTTACCGAATCGATTTTGCCACCGGAATCTTTAGCCGCAGCTTCAGCCTCTTTCCAGCTGGCAGGATTGCCGATGCGTATTGCTGTGGCAAGTGTTTCTGGGTTTTCAATGGGATTGCCGCGCACAATCGCTGCCGAGCCTTCTGCCTCGAATCCGTGCATTTTCGGTGCTGAAGGTACGCGACCGATTTCCTGGAATAGCTTGAATCCGCGTCTGTAGGCACTGATGTTGCCTGCGTTTCCTACCGGTATACACAGGTAATCAGGCGCCTCGCCGAGCTGTTCGATGACCTCGAATGCCGCTGTTTTTTGTCCCTCTAGTCTGTAAGGATTGATGGAATTGACGATGGTCACCGCGCACTTGTCGCCAATTTCTTTGACGAGTTCGAGCGCGCGATCGAAATTCCCTTTTATCTGAATCAGTCTGGCGCCATAGTGTATCGCCTGGGCTACTTTGCCGAGCGCCACTTGCCCGTACGGCAGCAATACGAAACAATCCAATCCTGCCTTGGTGGCAAACGCAGCCGCTGAAGCGCTGGTATTACCGGTGGAGGCACATATGACGGCTTGCGCTTTCTCTTCGACTGCTTTGGAAATAGCCAGTGTCATGCCTCTGTCTTTGAAGCTTCCGGTCGGGTTGAGCCCTTCCAGTTTGAAGTAGAGATTCGCATGTGGAAAGCCGAGCTTCTTCGTCAGGTTTGCCGCCTCCACAAGTGGAGTGTTTCCTTCACCCAGTGTGACGATGGGCGTGTCCAGGGTGACTGGAAGGAATTCGGCGTACTTGTCTATCAGTGATAATACTTGCGGCGCAACTTTATGCATTTAAGCGCTCCTGAATATTCTTATGGCGTTGCCGAGTGAGCTGAGGAAATCACAATTTTTCAATTCATCGAGTGCCGCATTCATGTCTTTGCCCAGAACGTCATGCGTGAGAATTACTACGGTGGCTTCTTTTCCTTCGACGCCGCGCTGGATGATCGTCGAAATGCTGATATTGTGGTTGCCGAAGATATTGCCAATTTTTCCGATTACACCGGGAGTGTCTTTTACGACAAGCCTCAGGTAAAACGGGCATTTCCATGTCAGCGGAGGGGCCGCGGATGCAGGCGCAGCATCGATAGCCGGCTGGAAGTAACTGGCGAAATCCGGCAGTTTGAGCGCTCCAGCCAGATTCATCAAGTCTCCTACTACTGCCGAAGCGGTTGGAAGTTTTCCTGCTCCCGGTCCGATCAAGGTTAATTGTCCTACCGCATGCCCGCGCACCAGAATTCCGTTATTCGGACCGGAGACCGATGCCAGAGGGTGATCGAGCGGTACGAGCGTGGGATGAACACGTACGTCGAAATTCCCATTGTCATTGCCTTTTGCGGCGGTGCCCAGCAATTTGATCCGGTAGCCGAATTCCTTGGCCAGCGCCATGTCCTCTTCGGTGATGTTTCTTATGCCTTCTTTGTAAATGGTGTCCGGCTTGACGAAATGTCCGAAGCCCAGTGCTGAAAGAACAGAAAGCTTGTAGGCGACATCGAATCCGTCTACATCTGCAGTCGGATCTGCTTCCGCAAAGCCGAGGTCTTGAGCTTCTTTCAATGCGTCTGCATAGCTGTTGCCGGCTTCCATTTTCGACAGGATGAAATTGGTCGTGCCGTTTAGAATTCCCGTCACCGATTCAATTTCGTTTGCCTCCAGTCCTTTGTGGATTGTTGACAATAGAGGAACTCCGCCGGCAACTGAAGCTTCGAAAAATATTGCTACTCCGTGCTCTTTCGCCAGTGCAAAAAGGCGCGGACCGTGTTTTGCCAGCACTTCTTTGTTGGCTGTGACGATATGTTTGCGTCTGCGTATCGCTTGCTCCAAGTAGGAGACGGTTGGATTCTCACCGCCCATCACTTCCACAAGCACTTCGATTTCCGGGTCGTTGATAATTTCTTCGACATCGGTCGTGAGTGGGCAGTTCGGCGCTGTAGAGCGCTCTTTGTCGAGACTTTTCACCGCCACTTTTTTAAGCGTCAAGTGGCGATGCTTGCTCAGGAGTTCAACAACTCCTGTGCCTACGGTTCCCAGCCCTAACATTCCGAGCACAACTCGTGCCATATTTCTCCTTGTGCGCAACGCGCCATATTGCAAGCGTGCAAAGCAGATAAGATGCTTCGCGCCGATACCATCAGAGCCGCGGGAGGCAACTCGCCTGGCCGGAAGGCAATTATCCCTTAGACTGCCACCCTATTTGGCATTTGAGAACACGCCTGTAACGCCCGGTTACACTTGACTTGTGCGCTAACTGAAATAAACGCCCACCGCGCCCGTAACACGCCTGACCAGGCGGACTGTGTCGAATTCTATCTCCTGTCCGAATTCAAGTTCTTCGGCGCCCTTCTTTTTCAGAAGGTCGATTACCATTTTGCGCTCTTCATCGCTCAGGGTGATGCGCTTGTGATGATTATCGGCGGCGAGCTTTAGAAGCTCTTCGGTCTTTAGGTCCGCGCTGATGTCAGCCATCTTTCCTCTAAAAGGCGTAATTTCCTGTAGGGACCCCGTTGACCTATTTTACATGAGGTTGGAAGACTGCCTAGAATGTTTCACCGGTACCCCATAATACCGGTAGAACGCTGTTGGCGGTCCAAGCTATTTACTGCGAAAGTCCGACAATCTCTGCAGGCCTAGTGGATTCGAATTTGAAGGTCCCGGGTTCGACAGGTTTTGTAATTGTTGTCTGGCAGTCACTGCTGCCCCCTTTTGCAAAAAACGCTTTCGCTTGTGATACTGCCGACAGTGTCACTGCAATGTGCGAGAAGATAATGGAAATAACGATGCCGTTCATCCCCATGCTTGCGGGGAAGACGAGGACTAATGCCAGTGGAATGCGCAAAACATAGAGCCCGCCAATAACAGCCAACATCGGTTTAAGTGTCGACCCACCCCCTTCAAGCGCTCCAAATATCGTCATATAGAGAGCGGTCAGCGGATAGATAATTATCGATGAAAGCAATAATGTTTCTGCATATCCTGCTGCTAAATTGCTGCAGGCTTGGGCGCGGGCCAGATGGTTGCTGTTGGCGAATATGGAAGAACCCACAATGAGCATGAATAACCCGGCTGTAATTGACGCGCCTCTAGCTGTCCTTTTCGCCCCGCTCCAATCTTTCCTCCCGATCTTTTGTCCTGCCATCGATGCTGCCGTCATGCTGAATGCAAGAATCATCGGGGTTGCAGCCATCTCCTCGATTTTCAACCTGATTGTCCAAGCCGCCTGAGCTTCATTTGCCGACGGCAAATGAGAGAGGAGAACATACATGAAAAAGTTCGAGCACAGTAAAGCCGCCTCGGTTGCGGCGATTGGGAGCCCAAGACCGACGATCTTTCGGGCACTCTCAGCTAGCTGGAAAATTGCCGCTCTTGCATTTTTGTGCGCCGTCCAGAAGCCGTGACGTTTTAACTGACCTTGTCCTACAAGCATTCCGGCAAAAGCACCTAAATTCCAGGCGATGGCAATGAATTCCACTGTAAATTGTTTGCCTCCCGGCATGAATTGAGACAATGAGACAGAAAGTGAAATGCTGATCGCGGCAGCAGCCAGCCATGGATAGATGGTCGCCAGGCTGCGTCCTCTGGCGCGCAATATTGCTGATTGTGTGAGCATCAAGCAGTATGGAGCGTTGGCCAGTGAGCAGAGGCGAAGATAGGTGCTTGCGGAATTTACCGTGCACGCATCTTGGCTGAACCAATTAAGCAAGTAATCACTGGCGAAGTACATGGATAAGGAAGAGACCAATCCGAATAAAACAGCGCAAAGAATGCCGGCGCGAGCAAAAACTTCAGCTTCATCTTCAATGCCGGCGCCTACCGCTCGGGCAATCAGAGAAGCCGCACCTTGTGCAATGCCTGTTCCAAGCAAGGCAGCAAAAAAGAGAAATTGGTCGCCGATGCCGACTCCTGCCTGTACTTCAGAGCCGAGGTTGCCAGCCAGGTGAATGTCAACCATTCCGATTGCCGCTGCCAGTCCGACAGAAACACAAACGGGCAACGCATCCTTGATCACTGAAAAAAATTCTGCCGGTAGTAATGTTTGAACTTTTCGCATTGATGAAATTTCCGTTTTTCGCGACAGGAATCGGCCAGTTTCGCGAAAGGTGACTGGCTCTTGTTAAAGATTGTGGTTATAATTGCAACGATGAATCGTGGTAACGATACCACGGAGCATCGTGGTAGTCAAATAGGGAATTGAGCGGGGCGAAAAGTGTCGAGGCTTGGCTGGATCGAAGCATTGAATGAGGAAACGCAATGGACGTCTCAGTCAGATGCCCTGGATTGGCTTCACAAGGTGACGAACCGGCGGCTGTCCGTATCCGAGAGCGCTATCAGTTCGTTTTTCGACACTCTTAGCTTCATGCGCGAATTGGTGAGCAGTCTTCATTTCGGGGAGCCGCTGGCATATGAAGCTTTGCAAGCGCGGCTCGAAGGTATTTCTCTTGCGGTTAATCCGGGATATGCTCAAAACTCGTTGCCTCTTTTGGTGGCGAGAAGGGCGAGCAATTCCGATGCAGACGTATTAAGATCTGTTTGCGATACGCTGCTTTTGCAATTTTCATCGTTCTTGTCAGAAGCTGTCGACTCCCAGTCGACGCCTAAGATTGTTCGCTGCGAGGGTCTTTTCCGTGAAGGCAGGAAGGAGCGCCAGAGACTGGGTGCCCTGGCAAGTGGGCGAGAAACCGCCTGGAGAGCCGAGTTGTCCTTGCTTGAAGAAGCCGATGTGGCAGTGGCACAAGAGATACAAAGGTGCGAAGATCTGTTTGTCTTTTCAGGAAAAGCAAAATTTTGTTCTGATGCTTGCCGATTCAGCACTTTTCAGATCACAAAGCAGCTGAAAGATCCCGGATACATTAAAGAAAAACAGCGCCGATACCGAAATAGAAAAGAAAAGAAGTAATGGACCTCAAAGTAATGAAATATCTCAGTGTCGCGAATAAGTCGCTTGTTTTTGCTTTTTCGCTGAGTATGCTCTGCGCCAGCGCTGTCTTTGCAGTGCCTAGACCGATTGTGCCGGAGCCGGCATTGAGACTGCATTTTTCTTCCCATCAGCCGAAATATACGGTAAAGCAATTGCCCTCCGGCAAAAAGATGAAATTGCATTTCGTCGGGCCTTTGATTTTTGCGGATGGCGATCAGGCATTGCTGTTAAGTTATGAGAGTGACTTCAAACTCGACGATACTGCCAAGCTGAAGAAAGAAGTCGAAGAGATCTGGACTTATTTCAAGCAAGATGCATCGCTTCAAGGTTTCAAGCATGCCGTGATTACCGTGCGTGAAGAGCCAGAAGGCCCGGCTGCTCGAACTGCCAGGGTGAAGAACTTCTTGTTCGAGCAGAAAGCAAACAAGTGGAGTTGTTTGACCGACCCGGATGTCGGCGCTCCCACCCCTGAGGAAGAGGAGTGCGAAAAGGCTGCGGAATTTGCAAAGGATGGCAAGTTCGAGGAAGCGATTTCGCATTATTCGAAAGCGGTCGAGTTGAATCCTAAGAGCATCAGCGCTTTGCTCAACAGGAGCACTGCTTACGAGACCGTCGGTGATCACAAGAAAGCGCTAGCCGACCTGGGCGCGCTGCTGGCGGTTTCTCCTAATTACGTTGTTGCTTATGTCAATCGCGCCTGGGCGCACGGGCGTCACAAAGAATTTGCAGAAGCGCTCGAAGACTGCAATAAGGCTCTCTCGATTGATCCCAAGTGTGCAGCTGCTTTCAACAATCGTGCTGCTGTCTATAACGATCTCGGTCAGTACGATAAATCCCTCGATGACAGCACCAAGGCGATTGATCTCGCTCCGCATCTGGCAGCTGCTTACGATACTCGCGGTGTGGCTCGCCGGCATTTGAAACAATTTCAGCAAGCTATTGAAGACTTCAATAGAGCGCTGGCATTGAATCCAAATCTTGGCGAAGCCTACTACAATCGTGCCCAGGCTTATAAGGCGATCGGTGATACCACCCGTGCCACCAGTGATGAAGCCAAAGCCAAAGAATTGGGTTTCAAAAAAGAATAATAGGTGGTCCTCAAGTGGAAGTGGAGGCTGTCTATTGCCGTCTGTTTCTGGCGATCGCTCTAACTAATGTATGTTTTTCGCCATTCGGCTAAAGTGGTCAATACAGCGGCAGCGGGCGCAAGACCCGCCCCCATTCCCGGAAAATTTGCCTTTACTCGGAAATTGCGTATGAAATCACGATTGTTGTACTTCTCGATTGTTTCTCTGTGCGCCGCAGCGCCATTGCTTTCCAATCCGGCTTTTGCCGGCGCCAAGGAATGGGGAAACTTTATCTCTGACGGTGAGAAGTTTTACCGAGCTAAGAATTTTGCAGACGCTGAAACTATCTTTCGCTCGGCTTTAAAAGAGTGCGAAAGTTCCGGGCTTGACGACGGCAAGCTGGGCATAACGCTCAACAATTTGGCCCTGGCACTGGAATCGCAAAACAAGGATGAGGAAGCCGAGGC
>CAZBOX010000150.1:0-13751 GCA_964493595.1 uncultured Candidatus Obscuribacterales bacterium
CGATTGCGCCCATGCTGCTGCCTGCAATGAAGTCGATAGGGAGATTTTCCCTTTCAAAAACTCTTAGAACACCAATATGCGCGGCACCCCTCACGCCGCCACCGCCCAGTGCCAGCGCGATGGTGGGTCGAGTCTTTCTTGCTGACACTGCAGGCAGTGGCGTTGGGGGCGCATAATTTACCGAGTCTGTCGGCAAATATGCGATCTGGTCAGCCGCGTACAGCGGCGGGGTTAAAGCGAATAGGGCAATCAGCGATAGTGATGCAGCCCAGTTTTTTGAGAGTCTCAGTTTTTCCCATTGTTTAAACATTGTCCTATCCTCTTTCTGTTCAGAGGGCGCAATCGGCCCAGCCAAAGAGAGCCGGGGTGCTCTCTTTGCTGGTGGCCTTTCGGGAGAAGCGGAGGAACTGCAAGCTTCAATCACCGGAAAAGAAACTACTTGGATAGCGACAAGAAAGCTTCTTTTATCTGGTTTTTATACTCGTCGCACTTCTGCTTGCCTTCGATCATGTGCGTCCATTTTTGATGGTTGGCGCCGGCAACTATTTGAGCGAGCGCGTCCAGTTTTGCGCCTGCACTCTTCTCAATTTCCTTCTTGATCTTGTCTTTCAAGACCTCTTTCCAGGCTTCATCTGCAAGGCAGAGCAGTTTTTCGTGAAGGTTGCAACATTGGTCGTCGCTTCCTTTATGTGTTGCTGTCTGGTTGCAAGCTCCGGATTCCTGGGGCTGGTCGCAAGAACTACTCATTGGGGTTTCTCTCGTCTTAGCGGTATTAGGAATTTATAGGTAGGACCGGTCTGTACTAAGGATTGAATCATACCGGTCGGTCCTAATCAAGGCCCAAAATGGATACCGTAAGCGGTCTGGAAAACGTTCAAAAGATCGTGAAACTTTACACAGGCGGGCATTTTCAGCACTCGAATGCTTGATCCCTGTCCGAGTTAAGATATACTTAGGACAGAACGGTTCTAGAGTTGTATATGCCCACAACGACAGACGCTACTAGTGGCAGCCGGCAAAAGCTCATCGACGCGACGATTGAGCTTATGTCTTCGCGCGGCTTCGAGGCGATGGGTATAAACAGCATTTTGGAAGCTGCCGGCGTTAGCAAGAGCAATTTTTACTATCACTTCAAGTCTAAAGAAGACCTCTGCCTGGCAGCTCTGGATTCGATGACGGAATCCTTTTTTTCCATGTGCGACCCTATCCTTTTAAATAAGTCGCTCAGCCCCCGTAAAAGGCTCGAGAAATTCCTCAAAGGAATGGCGGAAATGATTGAGTCTGAATGCTGCAACAAAGGCTGCCCATTCGTTAATCTCGCAACAGAAACGAGCGACTTCGTGCCCGCCTTCCGTGAGCGTATTTCGGAGTATTTTGAACGCTATCAACAATGTTTTGCCGAAGTCATCCAGGAAGGAATTCAGCAGGGCGAGTTTCGCTCGGACGTTTCGGCCAAGCTCGCAGCGCAGGTTTTACTGGCCGCCATGAACGGAACGATTGTTCTTACAAAGGTGCACAAACGTCCGCAAGTGATGAAAGAGAACATCAAGTCTTTCATGACAATGATGTCGGCTCCTTGAGTTTGCCACTGATTTAGTCAATTTTTGCTTGTCAATAAGTGGCGGTACTGTTGATCTGCATATTTGAACAGTGGATACTGTGACGCAGCGCATCTCCTGCGAGGAAACCCGTGGCAAATTCGTGTGCCGTAAGCACGTCGGAAGACGAGAACGAAAGTTTTTTTCAGGCCGGTTTGGCGAAACTTCGAGCCGGCGAAAGGGAAGAGAGCACCGGCAAGTTGCTCATGGACTTGATGGAGGTACGGGCTGACCGGGTTTTGCTCCCTTATGCGCGCCGTTGGATAAAGTTGTTTCCACGTGTGGAGAGCGCTCCGCGATTGGTTGGAAAGTGGCTCGAAAAGTATGAGAGCAATGATGCTATGTATCTCGCCACCTCTTATGCGAAAACCTATCCCGATGTGGCGGCTCTGATTTTCATCGTTCGTGCACTGGCTAATTTGCCAAAGACATCACCAAAGCTTTTCGACGCTATTGAAAAACGTTTTGCATCCGAGCCGAACAGTCACGTCTGGAGCAAATTGCAAGCAGCGCAGAATCCAAAAGAGGAGCTCGATCCTCTTATTCTAAGATGGCTCGAAATCAACCGCTACAACTCGAACATTCCGGTTGAAGTTTCATTTATCGCACTATTTTCTAAAGCTTCCGATGTGCTCAATGAAATCTTGAGATGGATTGAGGTCAATCAGGACAAGGCTCAAGACCTGTGGCTTGTCTACACGAATATGATGCGCGGACGTTCGCAAGCGCACGGCGATCTGGTGGCAAGAGTGGCGACAACTGCAAGTCAATGGTTGGCGAGAAATCCGGAATACCGTGACGCCGGCAGATTGCATTACGAAGTGCTTTTGAATCGGAAGAATCTCGAACAGCTTCAAGCATCGAAAAGCTGGTTCTTGAATCATAAAAAATCGGTCGGCTCACATATGGCGCTGGCTGGAATATTGACCGCTTGCAAGTTTCTCTCAGAAGAAATAGAGCCTGAACTTATCACTTGCGCGAAAGAAATTTTGAAAAGTCAGGCGCCGCAAGATCGATCCGCAGTCTTAGCAGGAGCACTTGTTGAAGTTTGCGCCGACAGCGAGACTATCCAGCTTGCCAGAGAAACTTTGCAAGATTACTGCCAGCCGGGCTGGTTGCATGCTGTTCTTCTGCGTGTCGCTCCCGATGATGAGCTGATTTCTAAAGCCGTCGAGATCCATTCGAGACCGGGCAGTCGCAGTCCTGAAGTGATGTTGGAATTGCTGAAAATCGACAGTAAAAATACGCCTGTAAGAAAGGCCGCGCAGAAGTGGATAAGCGAAAATCCCGACGAGAAGTCTTCCAAAGAGTTGCAATCACTGCTCACGAATTGAGTCGAGACGCGCCGCCAAAGGTTTGAAACTCCGTAATCCGGATAAGACCTCTCACGCGGGAATGTGGCAGCAGTTTCTCAGTCATGAGAAAATAGCCCCTGCTTGCAATTCCCGTAAAGACAAGGTGCCCATGAATAGAAGAACATTCCTGAAAGGCAGTGCCGCTGTTGTCATGCTGAGTGGAGGATTCGCTATGAGTTTGACTAAAGGTTTGGCCGAGACCGTGGCGCTGGGGCCGCTCCTCGAAACCTGGACTGGGGAGCATAACGGTTATCCAAAATTCGACCTCGTCAAGATATCGGACTTCAAGCCCTCCATTCTTAAGGGTATGGATCTCAAGCGTGAGCAGATTAAGGCGATTACGAGCCAGAAAGATGCTCCGACCTTCGAAAATACAATTGTTGCTCTCGAGGACGCCGGCAGACCGCTTAGCAACGCGACTCGCTTCTTCGGCATCTACACATCCACGATGAATGACAAGCCTATGCAAGCCATCGAAACCGAAATGACTCCGCTATTCGCGAAATTCGATGACGAGATTATCCAGAACGACGAATTATTTCAGCGCATCAAAACAGTATACGAAGCGCGCGAAAAGTCGGATTTGACCAATGAGCAGAAGCGCTTGGTCGAGGTCTACTACAAACTTTTCACACGTCAGGGCGCCGGGCTCGATGCCGATAAGAAGAAGCGTCTGCGCGAAATAAACGAGAAGCTTGCCACCCTTTTCACAAATTTCCGCCACAATCAGTTGGCTGATGAGGAGAAATACACGCTTGTTTTAGAAAACGAGGCGGACCTGGCTGGTCTGTCCGACAGTCTGCGCGAAGCCGCTGCGGCGTCTGCCGAAGCGCACAAAATGAAAGGCAAGTGGGTAATAACAAACACTCGCTCTTCGATGGAGCCCTTCCTGACCTTTTCGACTCGCCGCGACTTGCGGGAAAAAGGTTGGCGCATGTGGACGCGCCGTGGCGACAACAACGACGCCAACGACAATAAGAAGAATATCGGTGAGATTCTGAAATTGCGCACCGAGCGTGCTCGCATTCTGGGTTTCAATACGCATGCCGACTGGAGCCTGGATGATTGCATGGCTAAAACGCCGGACAATGCAATGAAGCTGATGATGCGCGTTTGGGCTGCTTCGACTAATCGTGTCAAAGAAGAAGTCGCAGACATGCAAAAGATCGCTGATGCTGAAGGTGCAAAATTTACAATCGAGCCCTGGGACTATCGCTTCTATGCAGAGAAAGTTCGCAAGGCGAAATACGATATAGACCAGAATGAAGTGAAGCAATACCTTCAACTGGACAAGATTCGCGAAGGCATGTTCTGGGCGGCGAAACAAGTTTATGGTCTGGACATGGTCAAAGTCGACGGGCTGCCTGTAGTTCATCCGGACGTGACGGTCTACGCTGTGCAGCGTGACGGCAAACAAATCGGCCTCTGGTATTTCGACCCATACGCTCGCGATGGAAAGAATTCCGGCGCCTGGATGAGTGAGTACCGCACTCAAGAAAAATTCAAGGACAAAATCACGCCGATTGTCTCGAATAACTGCAATTACATGAAAGGAAAACCAGGCGAGCCCACTCTCATATCGTGGGATGACGCGAACACTCTTTTCCATGAATTCGGGCACGCATTGCACGGATTGCAATCGAATGTGAATTACCCGTCGCTCGCAGGAACAAGCGTCAAGCGTGATTTCGTCGAATTCCCCAGCCAGGTCAACGAGCGCTGGCTGCTTACGCGTGAGGTGCTTGGTAAATTCGCCCTGCATTGCAAAACCGGAAAGCCGATTCCCGAAGAGTTGATAGCCAAAATCGAGAAGGCTAAGACTTTCAATCAGGGCTTCGCTACAACTGAATATCTGGCATCGGCGATTTACGATATGAAGATTCACCTGGCAGCGACCCCGGACAAAGCAATCGATCCGGATGAGTTCGAGAAAGTCACCATGACGGAAATCGCTTGTCCGAAAGAAATTGTCATGCGTCACCGCCCGACTGCTTTCGGACACATCTTCTCCGATGACGGCTATGCTTCCGGCTACTATTCATACATCTGGGCTGACACTATGTCAGCTGACGCTTCGGAGGCATTCAAGGAAGCCGGCAGCTTCTACGACCGCAAGACCTGCGACCGCTTCAGAGACACCATATTCAGTGTCGGCAATTCGGTGGCGCCGGACGTAGCCTTCCGCAATTTCCGCGGTCGCGATGTTGACACAAACGCCCTCATGCGAGACAGAGGATTTCCAGTCGGCTAGAAGATATATCTTCCGAGATTCCTTGAAATTTAGCTGAGTTTTTCCTGTCTGTATTCGCAGGCTGGGCTCTCTCCTGCTAAGCTTGGAAGGGGGATCGGCATTGATGGGGACTGAAAAAAGCATGCAGGTGAAGTTTTGCGCGCTTCTCATCGCTGCTTTCTTCTCGCTTTTCGCATTTTGCTCATCGGGTGCGTTTGCCGATGACGAATTTTGCGACGTCTATGTAGGCAACGACAAGATATTCGCGGTTTCCAACACAAAAATACTCTCGGCTGTAGAGCGCGGACAGCTTGTTATGGACACCATCCAGGGTGTCATCGACGATTCTCAAGCCAACCTCGATGATCTGAACGTAAAGGTCGGCATGGACGGCGTGCCTGTTATTTACCTGAAAGACAAAGTGCTCTGCAGTGTTACGAAAGCAGACGCTGAAGAGTACGGCAAGTCGCAAACCAATCTGGCAATCGACTGGTGTGAAAAGCTCCGGTTGTATATAACTCGCGCTCGCGAGAAAGAGAAGAAAGACGCTGAAGCCGCTTCTTCTTCTTCTTCTTCTTCTTCAACGCCGAAAGACGCGTCCGCTTCTGCTTCATCTGCCGAGAAACCCAAGAAGTCTCATACAAGCAACAGCCTGAGCGAGCATGCGGTCTTACTTCTTTTCATTGAAATTTCGCTGCTGCTTTTTACATCGCTTGTATGCGGCGAGCTTTTCGTTCGACTAGGGCAGCCAGCCATCATCGGTCAGATTTTTGCCGGCTTACTGCTTGGACCGACTTTCTTTGGCGCCCTTTTCCCTGACCTTTCCTCTCAGCTATTTCCTCGCGATGGTTCTCAGTCCAAACTAATTGAAGTTATTTCCTGGATTGGCGTTTCTTTCTTGCTGATGCTTACCGGGATGGAAACAGACATCGCCATGCTGAAGCGACTCGGTAAGCCACTCCTGTGCTTCGGTGTTATCGGTTTGCTCGGACCTCTCCTCGTTGGAGCTGGAATGTCCATGCTTCTTTCTTCGAATCTGCTCGGCGAGGCGCAAAACAAATTAGCATTCGCTGTTTTTCTCGGCACTGTTTTTGCTGCATCATCTGTTCCTGTGGTCGCAAAAGTGCTGATGGACATGAAGATGCTCAAGCTCAGCGTCGGTCAGTTGATCATCGCCACATCTCTTGCGCATGACCTCCTCTGTTGTTTGCTCCTGGCTGTCATTGTTGTTCTGTCTGGTTCTGCCGGTGAAGCTGGAAATCCAGTTCTTGTTGCCATTTTTGGAACCATGGCATTCCTTGCCGTTATGTATTTTGGAAGACCAGTCTTTTTCACGGTCTTGCGCTGGGTCAATGATCATGTATCGAACAGCGACGGTCTGATTACCGGCATGGTTGTACTGCTTCTCGCTTGTGCTGCCACCACCCAAGCGCTGGGAGTCCATATAGTGCTTGGTGCATTTGCGGCAGGCGTGATTTTGTCGCAGACTCCAGTTGTGAATCACAAAGTGGTCCGTCCTCTAGAGATTGTGACGATGGCATTTTTCGCGCCGGTGTTCTTCGCATCAAGCGGCCTCAATGTCAATCTCAGCTCGCTTTTAGAACCAAAGCTTTGCGCCATTACTGCGCTACTTTCTCTGGCAACTATTGTTGTAAAACTCACTTCATGCGTCGGTGCCGGACGTATAGCCGGCTATGGGATTTGGGAGTCGCTGGCAGTAGGTGTCGGCGCCAACACCAAAGGTTCGCTTGGTCTCATTCTTGCCATGCTTGGCTTGTCGCTTGAAATAATCAGCCAGGACATGTACGCCGTGATTATTTTCATTGCGCTCTTCTCAACGGGTGTTTCGGCGCCGTTGATGAAATTCACAATGGGCAGAGTGAAGATTACGGATGAAGAGATCAATAAGATGAAGCGAGAAGAGCGTCGCTCTCGCACCATTCTTAGTAGCATCAGGCGCGTTCTTTGGCCGACTTCAGGGCGCGGCAGAAACGCCTTCATCGCCAAATTATTGAATAGTATCGGTCAATCTCAGGTAGTTGAAACCACAGCACTCTGGGTCAAACAACCTAACGGCTCCTCCGAAAAACCATTTGCAAGTTTGAAAGATGCTGTGGACAGAAAGTTCGTCAGCGTCTTTGAAAGTACGGTTGTTTCCGCCGATCCGATGAAGGTTATTTCCGAGGAAGGAAATCGCGGATACGACTTGATTGTTATGGCAACAGACGAACCACCCGGCGATGCCCAATATGTTTTCGGCGAGCTTGTCGACGGTGTGATTCTAAATACGTCGACCCGCGCGCTTGTCATTTACGAACCGAATCCCAATATGCAGCGCGAAATACAAGAAGTGCTCATTCCTGTAAGCGGCAACGAACAATCAATTGCTGCGGCCGAATTTGGTATTTCTCTGGCAAAGTCTCTCAATGCGAAAGTTTTCTGCCTCTGCATACAAGAGTCCGAGGCTAATGACCTGTACAGCGAGGCTACGCAGAGCGGAAAACAGATCGAGCGTAATGTGTCCAATGAGATCACAAATACACTGAAAGAACTGGCGGACGCTTTGGATGTCGAATTCAAGTCAATTCTTGTTCAGACCAGCGCCCATCCTGCTCAAGCCGCAATACTTACCGCACAGCAGCACGACATCGATCTCATAGTTCTTGGCGCTGAGCCCAAAATCGGCAAAGGGCTCTTTATTGGTCACACTATCAACTATGTTTTGCGCCATCCCCCTTGTGCCGTGGCGGTTTTGAAGATTCAGGGTTAGCTTTGGAACATAGCTCTCTATCCGGGCGTCTTTTGCCACTATGGACCGCTGCGAAATTGAGCGGCTGAAATTGTTCTAAAATAAGACACCGATATTCTGATGTCAGTAGTGGCAACTATTGGCGCAGTCAATCGTCATGCCTAAGGCAAAAAGGAGAAATCAATTTATGTGGAAAAGGCTCATTGCATTGGCTGTGACGTTACCAGCGACGATTACTATCGCCTCAGCACAAGCGGCGCAAGACGCAGATATCGCAGCGTATTCTCAAGATTTGGCTCGGCGCATAGCGCTAGGGCGGCAAACCGGGCAATTGAGCCAGGCTAATTACAATTCCGTCCAAGCTCTGTACAACAATGTCGAGATGATTCGTCGCGGAATTGGTAACAGGGCGATGAATCCGATGATTCGTCAAAATATGATGACTTCGCTCACCAATCTCGATAAACAGCTCACCGGCTATTTGAAAGACGACGTCAACGCTCGCTATCAAATGTGGGATCCGTCGAGAAGATCTTGGCGCAACAATTGGTGGCAAGCAGACAACTCCGGCGCCAATAGCTTCAATCAAGAAATAGATGCTTATCAAAATAGTTTGAAAGAGCGTATTGATAGAGGTCGCGCTTCAGGCAGAATTACACGCAGCGAACTCGCACAGCTGTCTACGGAGTACGACAATATCGACAGAGCTCAGCAGCAATATAGAATTGGCGGTTTCAGTTCTTATGAGCGAAATTCTTTGATGTCGATGCTTACGCAGCTTGATAGAAACATCACCGCTCAGATGCGAGATGAAGAGAATTCCCATTATCGCAATTGGAATCCAAATGGAAACAGTTGGAAAGACAGTTGGTGGAAGAGACCTGGCACCGCGTCTTTCCCGGGAAGTTCCGGTAGCCCGAATTTCCCCGGCAATCGTCCAGATGGCGGACGTGACGGTTGGCGTCCTGGTGAGTCCGGTGAGCATGGCAACTGGAATCGCGGCGATGCTAATCGACCGGACTGGAGTCGAGGCGAAAACAGTACTCATGGTGACTGGAATCGCGGTCGCAACGATCGTCCCGATTGGAGTCATAGCAATTCCAATCGCCCTGATTGGAATCGCGGCAATAGCGGTCGTCCCGAATGGAATCGCAACGACTGGAATCGCCCGTCGACAAGCTCGACTCCAAGCTCTAATTCAAGTTCCAGTTCCAGCTCGAATCCCAGTTCCAATTCGAGCTCTAGCTCTAATTCCAATTCCAATTCCAATTCCAATTCCGGAAACAGACCGAGTACTGGCGGCACCGCCACTGGTAATCCGCCTGTTGTGACGCCACCAGCGCAAACCACTCCTCCAAGCAGCACTTCGCCCAGCAGCAGCACTCCACCGAGTGCTGGAGGAACCACTTCTCCAGGCAACTCTGGTGCCGCTGGAACACCACCCACTAGTGGAAATACAGGCGCAGGAACCGGCTCCAATGGAGGGCGTGGAAACTGGGGTGGTCAGACCGGTGAAGGCCGCGGTCCGAGAACCGGCGAAGGTGGCGGACGCACTTGGGGTGGATCAGGCTCGACTCGACCCCAGAACTAGTTTCTCTACGAACCTGAGGTAAGATCACCTGTAAGCATGCCGGACAACCATTACGAGAATCCAAAACTCGCCGCGATATACGACAGCGATAGCGGCTGGTCGGTTGATAGGGACTTCTATCTCGCGCTTGCAGGTGAACCGCCTCAGAAGATACTCGATCTCGGATGTGGGACTGGGCTGCTATGTGATGCTTATGCGGCACTCGGTCATGATGTGACCGGTGTCGATCCTGCCGCTGCGATGCTGGAAGTCGCTCGTGGCAAGCCTCATGGGGACAAAATTCAGTGGATTCAGTCTTTTGCCCAGACTTTCAATTCCGATGGCTCATTTGATCTGATTATTATGACGGGGCATGCATTCCAGGTTCTCGTCGAGGATGCGCACATTCATGATGTTTTCTCAGTGATCAGGAAGCATCTTAAGAGCGACGGCCGGTTTGTATTCGAATCAAGAAATCCGTTTATAGACTGGGCTAGTCAATGGAATTATTCGATGAATCTTCAGCTGCCAGGTCAGACTGTTCGTGAATCGAGGAAATTTCTTTCTCTGAAAAACGGTAGGATGCAGTTTGAGCTCAAGTATGAATTTCCTGATGAAACGCTTTTGTCAACCAGTGAGCTTAGGTTCTCCAATGCTTCTGAAATTGAGAATCAGTTGAACTCCGCCGGACTGAAAGTCCATTCTCTTTTAGGTGACTGGGATGGTGCTGCCTTTAATGAATCCATCTCTGAGGAGATGATTTTTGTCGTAAAGCTTGAATAAAGTATTCCACAGAGAAATGTTTGCCGAACCTCGAATATCACGAGCTACGTGACAGATGCAGGCAAATGAATTGTCGCGCATTCGTGTATAGAGATTGATTACCCTGGATCGGGCAATCCTAGGGCCGACCCGCGCCACAAGCGCTTTATTTTCTTTTCCCAGCTGCGTCTTTTGTTGGTGTCTTCATCTCATTGCCTTGCTCTGCTGCTTTCAAGTCTGGTTCTGACATAGCGTTGAAGTCATATGTGATGGGTGTTGCTGCAGCGAGTTTTGTCTTAGATATAGTTCGTCTCACGAGCGTACTAGTCTTGTTGTCGAACACAAAAATCTCGTGTGCATCAGTTTTATCTGCTGATTTTTCTGCAGCGCTTGTGGTGAAAAAGTAATTCGAGCCGTCGAAGTACCATTTATCGACAACTGGAGGAACAGCTTTGCCTTTCTCATTGGATACGAAAATCGTATCCCCTTTCAGCAGATCGAAAACCGCAATACCGGCAGGTGCATCGCACTCGTGAGTGCTGAACAGAAGCTTTTTATCCTTGCTAGTGAAAAAGCTGCCGCCCGGCAAATTCCAGTATTTGCCAGAGTTTTTTATGAGAATCAATCTTCCATCGTAATCGCCGAGTTTGACGATGCACCGATAATCGTCAGAGATGTTTTTGCTTGGGAAATATAGCCCGCAAGCTCCGCCAAGCCCATTAATGTCTTCAAAATATTCACTGCCTACTTTTTTTCCGTCCTTGGAAATCGTTATCCATGCGCGGCAGTAACGTGGGTTGGAATGTTTTTCATTCAGACGTTTTACTTGCAGGGCTTCTACAGACACCTTGCTGTTAGGCAGATTAAGAGTGTGTATCTTTGCCTTGCTTTCGGGGTAATCGGCCATCTGAAAAGGTTTCGCGCCGGCCGCGTTGCACTGAAGTGCCAGAATTAGGGCTATTGCTGGTCCGATACTATTTCCGAATCTAACCGGTTTTTTCTTTTTGAAAAACATAGAGCTATGCCCATTGGATTTCATTTCTTCTTCTCCGACTGCATTTTTTCGATTTCCTTTTCCAATTCTGCGTATTCTTGCGCGAAGTCTTCCGGCAGCTGTTGACCAGCTTGTGCATGTGCCATCGCGGCATATTGCATTTCATTTTGTTTCTTCAGCATCTCTTGCAAGGTCTTTGGCTTGGGTGTGGATTGCATAATCGCTAACCTCGAAATTGGAGAGAGTCGCACCTAGTTTGATGGCACTACCGGCTTATAGTCCGGCGCGGCATCACCGGCGACGCGCTGCTCTTTTCGTAATTCCGCAGCGTACCGGTCTCTTATTTCCTGGGCTAACTTGAAGTCCCGAATTTGCTGTTCATTTAGTCCTCGATATCTATTTGCAGGGTCTTCGTAAAAAGCTCTTTCTTCTGCTGTGCGCGCTCCGGCGGGTTTCATGTGAATGTCCCACCATCTTTGTTCGTAATCTGGATATTTTAGATTGTCGGGTTGCATTACCACTCTGCCGTTCGGCCCAATTAGCGGCTTACTAGCGGAATCCAACTGCGGCTTACCCGTCCAACCTGGTATCACGGGCAGTTCTTGATTTGCAGGAATACCCAGCTTTTCGTGCAGCCAAATATCTACTCGCCGCTGAGCCTTTAGAGCTTGCTCTTCCGCATCGAAGGCTGCGGCGCGAGCGATTTTCAAGCCATCAGGTGAAGCAACATTTGCAAAATCGTTAAAGCTGTCTCTCCATGATTGCTGCGATGAATTGGGCGGTGCTCCTGCGGCTCTCGTTGGATTCTCGAAACGGAAATTGCCATCTTTGAAAAATGGTCCAGTCTCCGGTCCGCGTATTTGAATTATTTTGCTAAGACCTCCTGGTGTAGCGTAGTTGTCGATGCCGTCGCCGTCGATAAGTGCGCGCGACATCTTGTACCAGGGAGTGCTTTCGCTTGGCACATACCATTCATCCGCGCCGGTTCTTTTAAGCATGGAGCGCTCAGCATCAGAGAGCGCTAATACCTTTCCTCCTCCTCTGGCATCGACTGTTGCGGAATTGAATGGGTCTGACATTTTCTTGAGCAAGGAATTGAGAACTGTATTCTCTTCTTCGCTGAGCGCGCGCCCGAAGCTTCTTCTGATTGCACCGCCATAGATCATCGCCATAAATGCCGGCGGAGCAATTTGATGTTCGCGTATCGAATGCAGTATGCCGTCCAGGCGCTGCTGCGTAAAGTCTCCGCCGAGCTTGTTTCTCAAAATATGCTCTGCGGCAATCTCACCGTCGACGTGGTGCGTGGTGAAATTGGCTTTCGTTTTAATCGAGTCGGAGAACATCGATGCGAGCAAGGCATCCTCGGTCTGCTGCGGCGTCAATCCTGCGGCTTTGGCCGAGTCAATCACACGTCCAAGTTCACCTTGCGTGTGAATCCAGTTAACAGGCTGGTCTATATCGGAGGCGAAAGTCCGAGCATAGTGCTCTCGAACCTCGCCAAGAGAATCGAGAACCCGTTGTTGCTGCTCTGGCGAGAGACCGGACCTTTCCAGTTTCGAAAGGACGTTCTCGCCATTCGAGGCTTTCACCTGACCCAGTTCAGCACGAACTTGCGAGCGAACGGCTTCAAGGTTGCGAGGCTCTATTCGAGGCCAATCTTTCTCCAAAACATTGCCTTTGCTGTCGAGGACTTGTCCTCTCTCGTTGACTGAACGCTCGAAGCCCGGGCGCCGGGTCTCGTTGCCTGGCGGAGCTTCTGATTTAGAGCGAGTTTCAGGTAATGTAGAACCTTCGGATTTTTGTGAACTCTCTGGTTTTGGCGAATCTTCTGGTTTTGGTGAACCTTCTGGTTTTGGTGAACCTTCTGGTGTCGCAGAACCCTCCAGTTTTCTGCTTGCGTCTGCTGCCTCTCCTGTTTGAGCAGCTTGTGCGCTGTCCGGCTTTTGCCTTCTTTCAATTCGGGGGGCCGAAGCGCTTGCTTCTCCTTCCGGTGTTGCCTTCAATACTTCTCGCGCCTTGCCTATGACTGTCCCGGCTGCGCTCAAGCCGCCACCTATAACAGCGCCGCCCAGTGCTAATTCACCACTTCTTTCTGCTATATGCATCAAGTTTTCTGTAACGCTCTTTCGTGAGTCCCATTCCGCAAGACCCTCTCCGGCTCCTGTAATGCCGCCACCGAATGCGCCACCACCAGCATTGAGCCCGATGTGTGCGGCGTGCCGAACAATACCGCTGGCTAATTGCTCGGATACATTATTTCTCAGGCTGTCTGCCAGTTGTTTCACTGCTTGCTCTCGCGCCGCACCGCTGAGTTCGGGCGAAACAACCCGGTTTGCCAGATTCATGAAGTCGGCTGCATTGAGTGATTTAGCACCACTTGCCAGGGTGTTTTGAACAATCTCTCTTGTACCTGCTTCAATTGCCTGCTTGCCGCCTTGCACCAGAACTTGCTCGCCCGTCTCCGCCAGAGCTACTGCTGCTGCTCTAGTGGCG
>CAZBOX010000151.1:0-13651 GCA_964493595.1 uncultured Candidatus Obscuribacterales bacterium
CTTTGTAGGCGTCGTCTTTGTTTTTTATCTTGGTGTCGTAATGATGTTCCCACCGGGACCAATCTTGGCCGCCGTAGGTCTTGTCGAAATACTGCTGATTGATGATATTCCAGCAGCGGTGGTAGAGATAAACCGGTGACACCGCGTTTGATGGCAATGCTTGAGCAATAAGCTGGTGTGCCATCTCATTGCGCAGCGCAACCGTGTTGGTCGAGCCTTTCGCTCCAGCGTCCTGTACTACAACAGGCAATAGCAGGCTGACTGCCGTCGCTGCGCCGAAAAGCGTTCTAAAAATTGATTTCATCCCTTGAGCCACCTTGATCTCCACCCATTCCGAAGGTCAGGAGTTGAAAGCCCCCAGCCTGATGTCTCTTAACATCTTGATGCCGCAGTCTGTTAAGTATATAGAACTGTCTTGGAAGTATAGAACGACCAAGCCTTTCTTGTACGATTAACAAGGTGCTGAGCACAGAGAATTTACTCTTACGAGAGCTATAAAGCAGATTCACCAAATAGCCTAGTCGTCGGCAATCCGCAGAAAGTTCCAGGATTTCCAGAATATATAGCTTTATTTGACTGCCGATTTTTCAGCGCCGGCATTTGCTGAATTTTGCCCCTGAGCCTGAGCAGAGGCTGTTTTTGAGAGATTTGCGTTGCCCTCGTGCGGCATTGCCTTCATATCTGCGCCGACCGGTTTTTCCTTGTCTCCGAGGGTTTTTTGAAAGAAATCGATCACAGTCATCATGGTCGGAACGCTGATGAAAATGTGTTGGTCGCTCTTAACACTTTCAAGTGTGACCGGCGCTCCGGTCTTCTTCCAGGCTTCGTACAATTCCTGGCTCTGAGCAAATGGGACGACCGGATCCTTTTCTGCGTGCATTATCAGGCACGGCACTTTCAGCCCGGGCTTCAAATATGTGACCGGGCTGGCTGCCTTTGCCATCTCCGGCTTATTTTGCGCTGTTCCGCCCAAAAACATGGACACGGGCGCCTGTTCTGAATCGTAGTCCAGCTGGTCGTTTGCGCCCGCCTGAGTATGCAGAGTGGAGAGATTGCCCACCCCGCACCAGGCTACAACTGCCTGCACATCACTCTTTTCGCCGGTGACTCCTACATTGCCTTCCAGGTCCTTATTGCCGTTGCTGGCGCCAAGAAGCGCCGCCAGGTGTCCTCCGGCAGAAATTCCAAAGACGCCTATTCTGTCTTTGTCAAAGCCGTATTCGTCAGCATGCTTGCGCAGCCAACGAATCGCCGCCTTGCAGTCGTAAATTTGGGCAGGAAATTTGTGCTCAGGCGCGAATCTGTAGTTGATCCCGGCCACTGCAAATCCTCTGACCAGAAGCGGCATCATCGGGCTGGGCTGCTTATCGCCCTCTTTCCAGGCCCCGCCGTGAATCCAGACGAGCAGCGGCACTTTTGTGTGTTCGCCCGGGGGAAAATAAAGATCAAGTGTGTGCGCGGCAGTTTTATCATCGTCTACATAACTGATGTTTTCGATCACTCTTGGCTGTGCAACTTGGCTCTCTTTCTGGTTTGCGGTCTCTGCCGTCGTGCTACCACAGGCGGTGAGATTGAAGAGCATGGCGATGCTCAGGCAAGTGAGTGAAATGGCGGTGTGCAAGCGCATTTGTATATCTCGAAAGCAGCGGACCCACAAACTTGAATAGTCTACCACTGGAAGGCTAGAGCCAGCTCTTCATCCGTCAGCTGGCGCCATTCTCCCGGTTGCAGTCCCAGGCTGTCGAGCTGCAATGCGCCAATGGCAACCCTCACCAGCCTCAAGGTCGGATGTCCGACTGCTGCGGTCATCCGCCTGACCTGACGATTCTTGCCTTCTGTGATCGTCACCGTCATCCAGGCTGTGGGGATATTCTTTCGAAATCGAATAGGCTTGCTGCGCTCAGGCAGGCTTGGTTCGTCTTTAAGCAGGCAGACTTTTGCAGGCAGAGTCCAGTGACCTTTGATATCGACGCCTGTTTCCAGCTTCTCAATTGCAGCCGGGCTGGGAATATTCTCCACCTGGGCTAGATAAGTCCGGCTATGCTCGTTTTTGGGGTCGAGCAGGCGCGAATTCACCCGGGAGTCGTCGCTCAAAAGAAGCAAGCCCTCACTGTCGGCATCCAGGCGCCCGACGGGGTAGACATCGCTTGGAAAGCCGAATTGGGCGAGCGTGCTTTTGTCGGAGCCGGGCTCGGGAGTAAACTGGCTGAGGACGTCGAAAGGCTTATAGAAAGCCAGGTAAGCTTTTCCCGGCTGAGGAAAGAATTTGATTCGAACCCGCCCGAGTGGATGTGGCTCTCCCTCGTGGTCTGGTTTTCCGGACCTGCGAATTACACGTACCATTCTAGCTCTTTGACCAGTTCAGCCATTGACTGCTGGCGATCTTGAGCGTGTTTTTTCAAACTTTTTTGAATCAGTTTTCTCAGTCCCTGTGAGATAACTGCGTCGGGTGCGGCCTTGTCGAAATCGAGCGGCTCAGATGTGATGTGTTTTTGCATCGTGTCTATCTCATTGGTTCCGCAAATGGGCAGCGCGCCGGTCAGGGTGTGGAACATCAGGCAACCCATGGAATAAACGTCGGAGCGCCCGTCCAATTTCCCGCCCATAATCTGCTCCGGGCTCATGTAGGCGGGCGTGCCTAGAACCTGACCTTCCATTGTCAGTTTTTTCGCGCCTGTTCGTGCTTCATCAAGCCGCTTGGCCAGCCCGAAGTCAATCAATTTCACTTGTTCGGCGCCGCTGTCGTTCATGGTCAAAACTACATTGTCCGGCTTCAAATCACGGTGCAGGATATCGCGAGCATGCGCGTGTGAAAGTGCATCGGCGATTTGAATGAACATTGGTACGGCGCGCGAAGCGTCGAGGCGTACTTCCTGAGCAATCAAATGTCTCAGGTTTGTCCCGCGAATGTAGTCCATGACCAGGAAAGGAAAGCCCTGCTCCGACAATCCAAAATCAAAAATTACAACGATATTTGGATGATTGAGAGCGCTAAGCGCCTGTGCTTCTCTTTGAAAGCGTAAGAAAGTGTCGGAATTGGCCCCGCATGTGTCATAGAGAACTTTGACCGCCACCGGACGATCGACCATGCGCTGTTTGGCGAGATAAACCATGCCCAATGCGCCGCGGCCAATCTCTTGAATGACCTCATAGCGCCCAGCCAGGACGGATCCCATAAGACTCAGCTGAGACAAGCGACTTTCCTCACGCAGGGGTTCGCCGACGAAAAATTCCGAATGCTAAGACTAGCATGACCTCTCAAGAGATCCCAGCGGCCGGCTGGCATGTTACGGCTACTTTTTCTTTTTTTCTTCCTTGGGCTTGATTTTGACCTTTTGCCCTTCAGCCGCCGCCGTATTGAGCTTTAAATCAGCCAGTGAGCTTTCCAGCTCTTGTTCGAGCAGAAGTGGGTCGGCTGAGCCGGAGGTCAGCCCTGGTGCGATCGAGCTGTCGGTGCTGCTCCTGGCTGAATTCGACCCGGGCCTGTAGGAAATCCAGAGAGAGAAAGTGAGGATGCACAGCGCGATTGCGCCCCAGAGCACCGACCATACGATCGCAGGAATCCCTGTCATTGACTCCATATTGCGTGCATCGCTATGTTGGGCTCCCATGACTGAGGCAAGGAAGAGTGTCTGAATATCTAGCACAGAGTTCAATGTGGTTTGTACCGCCAGCATGAGAAGAAACATGTGACAGGCAGCATCATTGGCTTTTCTGGATATCCAGAGTATGCCGGCGCCGATTATGAGCATAGAGACAAAGCTGAAAATGCCGCCTCCGCCATAGAAAACCGTGAGAGCAAGAATGACCGTGCCGATCATCTGCAGGATGAAACGCGCCTCTGCCGGTCGTTTTCCCCACCAGATCAGCATGCCTCCGAAGACGGCTGTGCCAAGATACCCGGCCATTGAGATAAGCGGTCGGATTCCGCCGGCGGAGAGAGTCAAACCCGACTCATCCGGGGCAATCGATATCATCTGCACATTGCCGCCTGTCAGCCGCGCTACCAGAGCGTGGCAAGCCTCGTGAACGGTGGTAACGAATAGTTTGAAAGGATAGAGAAAAACATTCGCGAAAGGCATTTGCCAGCAGATCAGGCTGACGATCAAAATGAGCAGCATGATTTGCACTGTGCGCTCGTTTCGCAATGCGTGCAAAAGGTCTGTTGCCATAAGTCTGGCGTGGGCGCCTGCTGCTTTCTTGATCATTGATATAGCCTTAAGCCGGTATTGCTCCCAGATTGCCGCTCACTCGCTCAACTTAGATTTTACCTGGAGGCAGATATTTTTGGGTCATTTTACCGGGCGCAGTGCGAATTGCGTTAATCGGTCCGACGGCTTGGCTTGTGGTAGCGTATGTGGTGGCATTTTTGGGTTGGAGTTGTGCCTCTTTTCAATAGCCGGCGAAGTCCAAGAGCCTGAAATTTATGGTAATCTGAGTCTTAACTAAGGAGGGTCGAAAGTGAACCAAGGTAATCGCGGGCAGATAGAACCTTTGTCTGAAATGGCGCCCTCCGGCAAGACTCAATTTCTGGATATCGATCCAAAGGTGGCTGCTTACAGCACCTATATTCCGATTCCGCCACTCAACCTCATCCTTGCCGGCATCTGGTACGCGATGGAGCCGAATAACACCTATGCGAAGTTCCATGCCACGCAGAGCTTGATTTTTAGCGGTGCATTTTTTGCCCTGTATTTTGCCGGCACCTTGCTGGGAGGAATTCTTCACTTTATTCCTTTCATCGGTGCTCTGATTGGCGGAGTTTTCTTCGGCATTCTCAATTTGGTAGCTCTTGCATACCTGGTTGTATCGGTGATTTGCATGATCAAGGTCTACAACGGTCAGCCGGTGCAGCTTCCTTACGTGACCGAAATAGCAGAGAAGCATTCCAGAGGGGTTTAGTCTCAGATGCATAATCTCAACAAGCTCAAGAAACTCGTCGATGAGAACAAAATCAACGTGCTCGGCGGCGATATTGCGCAAGGAGAGTGGCAATACGAGAGCGACACGCTCTGGGGACCATTCGAGCAGATAGAACTGCACGGACACGTGAAGACGGTAACGATGCACACTGAGGAGAGCGCTAAAAACCTCGCTCACACTTTAGGTTGGTCCGTTGCTGGAGCCATGGTTTTGGGCCCGGCCGGGGCGATTGCCGGCTTGTTCCTGGGCGGCAATAGAAAGCAAGTTTGCGCAATGATCGAGCTGAAAGATGGTCGAAAGTTTCTCGCCACTATGGACTCTAAAATCTACCAGCAAATTCTCGCATTGACCTTATTAAAGTAGGACGTAAATAAGTGTCGTCAGCCAGGCGAACGAAAATTCTCTACTTATTCAGGCACGCCAAGTCCAGCTGGGAAGATCCCGGTCTTGCCGATTTCGATCGCCCCCTGAACAAAAGAGGTGAGAAGGCTGCGCCGCTCATGGGCAAAGTAATGAAGGCTCGCGACGTGTGTCCGGCAATTGTTTTGTGTTCCCCGTCCAAGAGGACAAGACAAACAGCGAGATTGGCTCTAAAGAAGGCAGGACTGGACGAGGCGGAGATCGTCTTCAATAATGATCTCTATCTTGCCACTACAGGTGGTTTGATCGATAGAATCAAAAATATCGATGATTTGCTTAATTCGGCGATGATGATTGGACACAATCCCGGCTTGAGCGAATTGGTCTACCTTTTGACCGGAGTTGAGGAAGCATTTCCGACCGCGGCTCTGGCGTGCCTCAGGCTTAACATTGCGCATTGGAAGGATGTAAAAACCGGCTGCGGCAAAATCGAATGGATTGTTCGTCCCCGGGAGATAGTTCGGTAATCTCGGGTATTGTTATATCCGCTTAATTTCCGCAAGCATATGCGTTGGCTAAGAAGTGGTTCATCAATGCCTATGCTTTGATGCGTTTCAAAAAAGTTAACTACGACAGCCCGTATCCCTGATCTATCCTAGAGTTCGAAATTGTCAGGATGAGGCAGGCGTTTTACATTGAACTTGCTGGACAACCTTGTAAATGGGCTTAGCGCGCTCGCTTCCGGCTCAAACAATGCTAAGGAGCGCAAGAAAGAGAGTACATTGAGCGGCAGACTGGCTGACGGGCGCGTCAGTTTCGAGGATGCCCTCTCTCATATTTATCCGGAAACCTCACCTCGCAGCCAGGCCGCCCCTCTGCCTGCCGCCAATCCGGTGATGAACTTCCAGCCAGCGCCTACCTATAACGGCGCCGAGGAAGTTTCTGTAGAAAGCGTGACTATATATGATGCTTACCGTGGGCTCTCGACCCGCAGCTATTCCAGTTTGCCCGCAGCACTAGCTTCTCTCAATCAGGGTCAGCTCAGCTCAGCCCAAAATCCTCTTAATAACGAAGAGGAGGATTCTCTTCAGTCTCAAGTCGATACTTACGACAATCTTCCTGCCCAGCCGTATCAGGATCTTTCCGTTCAGATGTACGAGGAAGAGTCGGCGCCTCAGATCGCTCCTCCTGAGCCTTTTTACAGGAACACCTTTGATAATCTCGCCCGCGTTCAAGAAGAGCTCTCTCAGCAAATTCTCGGCAATTATGCCGAGTCGGTCGCTCCCGTGAAAAGAGAATTTCTGGATAGTTTCATCAGCTCGTCGCGAGAGTTTTTGGATACTCGCAGCAAGCCGGCGGAGCCTGTTTATGTCCCGTCGTCCATGACCACGTCGATGACGGCTCTGGTCGACAAAATCTTCAATACTCTCGAGCCTTATATCCACGAGCTCAATCAGTCCTTCCGGACAACTGATCTTTCGATCACTTTTACGCCACCATCGGTGGTGAATGAGAATCTCAGCAGTGACTCTTCGAGGCGTCCGGCGCTGTTCATCTCCAGTTATCGATGCCGCATTTCTACTACCCGTCTTGCCCTCGTCATTCGAGGTAAAGAGGACCGCATCGATTTCTTCATCTTGCCGGTCGAAAGTGTGATGGGCCTTAGCAAAACAGAAGATCAGCACGATCCGCTCATGTCTTTCACGTGCGAAGTAAAGTCGGCAGAGTATTACTGGCAGGTAGAAGAGAAGCCTCTGACCGAAGAACGTCTGGAGCGATACATCCTTCTTATCTTCGAACACTTGATGGAATTGACGCGCGAAGAGCTGTTGCGCCGTCCCGCTTACGCCGGCGCCCTCTAGGAAGTCTCCTGCAGGGGTGGTCGCGTTAGCAGTACATTAAATCAGGGTTTACCCCCTGTCAGTCAGGCTATGTCGGTTCTATGATCGAACCAGGCATAGTCGAAGACTCCCCTGTCATTTGGAGCTGCAGTATGCGCAAGAAGAAATTCTTTCCGGCGGCTGTTTTTCTATCGGCAATCGCGGCAGTGCTTTCGCCGAATCCTGCACTATCAGCTTACGGAAACGACGATCACCGCTTTTCGCTTCAATCGGTTCTGCGTTCGCTGGGCTCTTCCGATTGGCAAAGACGCCAGGAAATCGAGCGTTTGCTAAATGAGCATAAATCCGAAGCCCCGGTCATATTGACGGATGCTCTCGACAGCACTGAGCCTGAAGTGCAGAAAAATGCGTCCGAGATGCTGATGCGAATGTCATCGAACTGGGAATTCGTTATCTCAGATCGTTCGCTGGCTACCATTGTGGGGATCTTGAAGTCAGCGCATTCTTCTGCTGTTAGAGCCAATCTCGTCAGGGTTGTAGGCAATGTTGGTCCACGCAACGAGCGTTTGCAGCCGCTTATTCTTGATTGTTTGAAAAAAGATGATGATGTGTCCGTGCGCGCTGCGGCAGCCGATGCTCTCTCTGTTTTCATGCGTGAGGAGAAAGTTTCGGCAGCGCAGGAAGCCGTGAAAGTTATGTGTTTTTGCTTGAAAAATGATATCAGTCCGCATGTTCGCCGCGCCGTTGCCCAGTCCATGGGCAATTTACCGAGCCCCTCTGATGAAATTTTGACCGCTCTGACTGCAGCCATGGATGACAATTACAAGCAAGTCAGGACGGCTGCAATCAGTTCTCTCTCTCGATTTGGAGTGAAAGCCAAATCAGCTCTTCCTCAGATTTATAAAGCGTACTCAGAGGAGAGTGATTGGCCCTCTCGACAATCAACCCTGAGCGCGATGGTGCAGATTGATAAGAAGAATCCGAAAGTTGTCGAGGCGCTCATAGCAGCTCTCGACGATCCGAATCTCACGAATTTTGCTCTCAGCTACTTGCAGCAACTGGGAGTCGATGCGGCACCTGCTATTCCTCGCTTGATCAAGAACCTGGAGAGCGATAGCAGCATTCACATCCGTCTTCAGTCAGCCAATGCTCTAGGCGCGATTGGACCGAAAGCTCAGTCTGCCTTGCCTCTTCTCAACAAGCTTTCTGAAACTTCGGATGGGGCGCTAAAGGCGACAATCGACAATGCTATAAGGCGAATAAACATCAGTGGACAGCCGGCGTCGGACGGAGCGCCGGTACTCTGATCTGCGATTGTTATAGAATAGTCCAATGCAATTGGATGAGAGCACTGTAGTATCGGCGATAGTCGTCATTGGCTGGATTCTTTCGCTCTGTTTTCACGAGTATGGTCACGGTCTTGTCGCTTATATCGGTGGCGATAGCTCCATCAAAGAAAAGGGCTATCTCTCGTTCAATCCATTTGTCTACACAAATGTTGGTCTGTCGATAGTACTGCCGGCGGTGATTGTTTTGTTTGGTGGCGTGGGTCTTCCGGGCGCTGCTGTTCTCGTCAATAATGCCAGTCTGCGTGGGCGTCATTGGCAGAGCCTGGTCTCGCTTGCCGGACCGCTCTTCAGCTTGATTTTCACTGCTGCCCTGATTGCCTTTATCCGTTTGAATCCGCCACTTCCTTTGGAGTGGTTGGCCGGTTGCTCTTATCTGGCGGTACTCGAGATAGTGGTCATCATCTTCAATTTTCTGCCGGTGCCAGGTCTTGATGGATTCGGGGTGATAGAGCCCTTTCTTCCTTTGAGTATTCAGGAAGGATGCATTAATTTGCAGCGCTATGGCATTTTAGTTTTGCTGGTAATTATCTGGACCGTGCCTTTTGCCAATGATTTTTTGTGGGGAAGCGCTTTTCAGATCGCCTTTGCCCTGGGACTTGAGCCATATTCTGTCCGGATGGGACTCGACCTTTTTCATCGCGGTGCTATGCCTTTATCAGTTGCAGTCATCGTGCTTGTTATTCTCGTGCATTTTATTGGCAGTCGAGCGGGAGCCAGGCGCTCGGTGTTGCCGAAGCAGCCTGAGGCGATCTCTCAAGATGATGGCGGGCCTGTCCCCCACAAAAGCGACTCAGTAGGCTAAAATGCCGCCATGAAAAGTGCCAATGCAGTATTGATTTTGATCGGCGTCCTGGTCCTCGGATACCTTGGGCTTATCGCTTCACGACCGAGTTTGCGCGAGATGAGTCCGATGGAGGTCTTACAAACACTCCTGGGTGACACGAAAGACTCGTTGCGCAAAGAGAAGTTTGTTCAATTCAAGCCCCCGGAAGGACATTATAAAGTCTCTTTCCCTGGCACTCCCGAGGAGCTCAATCTCTACAATAGTTGGCTGCATCCGGCTGTTATTCCACTGCCCGGCTGGTTTATGGCAGACCGCAATCTTGGTTTTTATGTGGCGGAAGTGGCGATTGATAATTCCGATGCGCCCGGCAGGACTTCCGCTCCGGCGCTTGACAGACCGCTGATGGAAGGATCGGGCGGCAACAATGAGATGGTTGCTCAGAGTGCCCCCAACAATATCCTCATGGAGATTCAAGAATTTCTTGACCGGCAAGCGGAGAGCATTGTGCGCAGTGCCGGCGCCACCCTATTTTCTAAAGCTCCTGCTGCGGCTGGAGGCGGTCGCTATTTCGGGCGAAGCGTCGAAGGCAGTGCTAAGACCCCAGGACAGCGTTATCGTCTGCAGATTTTCTATGATTCAGACAAGCATCGCCTCTTTGCAATTGGCGTTGCCGGTAAGCCTGAAGAGATCCATTGTCCGCAAGCCAATCAGTTTTTAGGTTCTCTGCAAATTCTTCCTTGAAATCTTTGGATACCCGGGATCTTCATCAGGGATTACCCGGTGCTTTTTGTTTTGGGGCGGTGATAACCTCAAGGAAATGGCGGTGCTCAGGCATATTTCGTACCTGCAAGACGAGATAGGCGTGAGGAGGATATGCACATGGTTTTGCCCAAAGCTTCAAAAGAGTTTGTTGATGCGAAAGAGTCTTCCAGTCTTGCTCCCGGTGAAGATGGCTTTTCAACTAAGCGCTGGTTGGCTTATTTCAAGGAGAACAAAGAATCTTGCCCTCAGATTGTCATTCCGCAATCAGTAGATGTTTCTCCTTCTATTAGGCCGGCTTTGATTCGCTCTCTGCAGCGATTTCAAATCGGTGAAACTGGAGAAGGCAAGCACCTGAAAAAGTTCGCCGCCAAAATGAACGATCCGTTTTACTCTCAGTGCATCGATATGTTCATCAAGGAAGAGCAGCATCATGCGCGCATTCTCGCTCAAATGATCGCGAGCATGGATGGAACGCTATTGACCTGGCACTGGAGCGACCTTGTTTTCATTGGACTGAGGCGGCTGCTTCATTTGAAAACTGAAATTTTTGTGCTACTCATAGCAGAAGTAATCGGCAAGTGTTTCTATCGCACCTGCTCGGCCAATCTTTCCGATGCGCTTTTGAGTGATGCATTCTCGCTTATCGTGCTTGATGAACTTGGACATCTCGAGTTTCATTGCGGATTTTTGCGCAATCAATTCGAGCATACTCCTGCATTTGTCAGGCAGTTTGTTCTGATTTGCTGGTCTGCATTGTTTTACTGCGCATGCTGCGTCTTTATAGCCGACCACAAAAATGCTCTCAAAGCACTGAATGTTTCACAGAAGCAATTTATGAGCGATCTGTCCACAACTTTCAGGATATGTTCTCAGCGTTCTCTTTTGCTAGAGCCTGAAAAGATGGTAGAAGAGTAGGCGAAAGGGATATCTAATTCTCCTCCTTCAAAACAATCTTGTTGCCTGCAAGCTATTTACGTTATCCTAAGAGCGAGCAACCGTTTCGGAGGAGATACTGTGGCAAAGAAGGTAGATACTGATGCGCCCCCGGCATTGATCATTGAGTTCAGAACCAGAGACGGTGAGGTCTGGGGCCAACTTACTGCCGAAGGCAGGGAATTCAAAACCGGTTCCACAGGCTTTTACGCTAACGGCAAGATCAAGAATCCAAAAAATGGCTTTCCGTATCAAGTTGGTACGAACGTAATTCTTATCGGAAGCAAAGAATAGCGATTGCTTATTTGTGAAATATGCTTTTGAGCGCCTGTCCGATTGAAGCCAGGAGCGGTTTTGGTGTGTCCGGATCGCCCTTGAGCATAGAGGAGACAAAGGCGGTTGCCTGCTCTTTCGTGACGCGCGGAGGCAGCGGTGGAATATTCGGATCGGTGTGTACATCAATTACAATCGGCCGGACAGACACGATCGCTTGTTGCAAAGCCGGCGCTATATCCTCGGGACGTGCAACAGTGATGCCGTCCAGTCCGAGGGATTGAGCAAAGGCTGCATAATTGAAGGCGGGTAAATCTTGCGCTGCTTCGAATTTGGGATCTCCTTCAGCGGCGCGCATTTCCCAGGTGACGAAGTTCAAGTCTTTATTGTTGAGCACGACGACAATCAAACGCGGATCGATCCACTGTTCCCAATATTTGCCGATTGTTATGAGCTCGTTGATTCCATTCATTTGCATGGCTCCGTCGCCGCATAGGGCTATCGCCACTCTTTCCGGGTAAGCGAATTTCGCTGCCACCGCATACGGTACTGCGCATCCCATTGATGCGAGCCCTCCCGATGCTGAGGCCAGCATGTCTTCTTTCACTTTCAAATTACGAGCGAACCAGACAGTAGATGTGCCGGAGTCGGCGCTGATAATCGATCTTTCGGGCAGGAGCTTAGACAACTCCCAGAAGACGAGCTGCGGATTGACAGGCGTAGCTTCATCGAATGATCTTGCTTCTACCGTTTTCCACCACTCTGCTACTGCAAATTCCAGATCCGCTCTATAAGTTCGATCTTCTTTGTACTGCAAAAGCGGCAGGAGTGCTGCCAGTGTTTCCTTGCTGTCGCCCTCCAGGCTTACATCCATTGGATAGCGCAAGCTCAGATTGCGTGCATCGATATCGATTTGCACAGCTTTTGCTTGACCTTCTTTTGGCAAAAACTCGGAGTATGGAAAGTTCGACCCGATCATCAAAAGCGTGTCGCACGTGTTCATCATTTTTTCGGTAGCTTCCGTTCCCAACATTCCTATTGAGCCGGTCACAAACGGCAAATAGTCGGACACAGCTGCTTTCCCGAGCAATGCTTTGGCAACGCCTGCCGCAAGTATGTTCGCCGTCTCAACGATTTCTCTTGATGCCCCCAGTGCTCCTGCTCCCACAAGTATGGCCACCTTTTTGCCTTCGTTCAAAACAGCCGCAGCGCGCTGGAGGTCTTCATCTTTTGGTATCACGCGGGGCGTGGAATAGCCTATGCCGGAATAAGCTCTGCCGTGTTCCTTTTCCGCTTGCGTCTCGAATTTTTCGTCCTGGACGTCATTTGGAATAATGATGCAAGTAACAGTTCGCTCGGATTTGGCGATACGAATAGAGCGGTCGATCAGATGTCTCACTTGCTTGCCATCCATGGCCATATGCACGTACTCATGCGCTACATCCTTGAAAAGCGATGCCAGGTCGACATCCTGAATGAAATTTGTTCCTAAAGCGGCACGTTGCTGTTGGCCTACAATCGCCAGAACCGGTTGATGATCCATTTTTGCGTCATATAGACCATTCAATAATTGAATTGCTCCAGGCCCCGCAGTGGCCATACAGACGCCTATTTCGCCTGTAAACTTCGCGTGTGCGCAAGCCATGAAGGCGGCCATATTCTCGTGACGAACTTGGACGAATTCGAGATGGCTGGCACGGTCAAAGAGCTCCTCATCTTTAGGCGGGGATCCGTTTTCGTCCCTGTTCTCGATCTCATCCTTGCTAATCAAATCTTTCGAGCGATTGATAGCTGCCAGCAGAGGATTGATTCCATCTCCTGGATATCCATAAACACGAGAAATTCCCCAATCAGCCAGTCTTTGAACGATGAAATCGCTAACTTTCATAAAAGTCCCTTGCCGGTATAGGTAAGCACTTTTGCTAGACCAGAGCCCTCGGAGATAGTTCCTGACCAGGAACTTCGTAATTGCGTGTACACTCCCTATTAGGTGACAGCTGGATAAACGAGAATGAATAGCGATCAAAAGGGCAAGCCCCGCGTTGTAATAGTCGGTGGTGGATTCGGAGGACTCTCTGCTGCTCAAGCATTGAGACATGCGCAGGTTTCTGTCACGCTTGTCGATAAAACCAATTACCACCTGTTTCAACCGCTTCTCTACCAGGTTGCGATGGCCGGACTGGCGCCAGGTGATATTGCGCATCCGATCCGGTCGATATTGAGAACTCAGCAGAATGCCGAAGTAATTCTTGCGGAAATTGAGAAGGTTGATTTGAAGAACAACCTTTTGCATTCGAGCATCGGCAACATTTCATATGACTATTTAATTCTGGCTGCCGGCGCGCAAACCAATTACTTTGGTCACAATGATTGGCCTGAAAGCGGTCCAATGCCGGACATGCCGGCATTCGTACAACTCGGCAACG
>CAZBOX010000152.1:0-13641 GCA_964493595.1 uncultured Candidatus Obscuribacterales bacterium
AGGGATGGATTTGCATGGCAGTCATACTGTTTATCCTGTCATTTGTTGCCGGTCCTTTCCAGACCTCTTATGGGCTCGGCTTGATCGCGTCTTCCATTGTCGTCTTTTGTTTTGCACGCACCATGCCCGCGCGCACGCGCAAAGGCTGCGAAGCTCTCAATCAGTGCCTGGGATTTCAGCGCTTTGTAAAACTGGCGGAGAAAGAAAGAATCAGGAAGCTGGTTACGGACGATCCGACAATTTTCGGACGTTTGCTTCCTTATGCCATGGTCCTGGGCGCTGCCGACCAGTGGGCGGAGGCATTCAAAGATCTGGTCAAGTCTCCTCCGGACTGGTATATCTCCAGTGATTCCAACTTTCAAACTTACTCATTCGTGCGCGATATAGGCGACAGCACACGCACTATGGGTCAGACATTCACCTCCGTGCCCGCCTCTTCCTCCTCGGCAGGCTCCGGCGGCAGTGGATTCAGCGGCGGCTCTTCGGGAGGCGGATTTGGCGGTGGTGGAACCTCTAGCTGGTAAGGCTTATCAGTCTGACAAACCGTCGTGAGCAGGGAAATTTCACCAACTTTATCGGTAACTGACCGGCTGCTTTTCCTGTCTTTTATTCGAAGATGCTCTATCTAGGCTGAATTGCGGACTTCAGGTGGAATTTGAAGCGAAGATGTCAGTGTTTGCAGGCATTGTTTAGAAACTCCCAGTAAGATGGAAAAATGGCTATAGCCCTCTGGGATTTGACCAATCCCAGGAAATGCATGGACGTTTGCGGTTAGGAGCGCTTAGTAACAATGGTGATAGAAAGAGAACTACCGAGGTTGAAGACCCGGTTCAAGTGGAGCCTTGCTCTCTTGTCGCTGGGAATGGCATTTTTGCCCTCTGCATTTGCGCAGGACGAAGGTCCATCAGTAACCTTGATGAAGTATGTCGGAAAAGCGCAAGAGGCAATGCGCGCCGGTCGCAATCAGGAAGCCCGCGATGAGTTTCGCAAAGCTATTGGTTTGGCGCCGAAGACTCCCGAGTTTTATATCGGTTTGTCTGATGCCTGCTATGCAATGAAAGAATACGATCAAGTCGCCTTTGCACTGCAGAAGGTGATCGAGCTTAACCCTGCTATGAAGGATGAGTGCTCAGGAGAATACGGCGAGGCGCTCTTCCACCTGGGACGCTATGATGAAGCAATTCCTTATTTGAAAGCCGGACTCAAATATATCGACTCTCCGGCCGCCAAAGCGAGAAAGACTGCAATTGCTGCAGCTCCGCCTATATCTACTGCTCCTTCGGCGCCGCCCGAGTCAGTTATAAGGGCAGCCGCACCGACTCACGTCGACAGTAAGCCGATTCCGCTTGCCACGGAGAATCCGGCATCCGCAGCGGGTTGGCATTCAATCAGCGCCAAGCATCAAGAAGTAGATATCAACAAAGCCAATCAGACCCTGGCCGGTGCGATTCGTTGCGAAGGTATAGTCATTGCCGACTATCTCGGCTACGAAAAGAGCGAGAATATCAACTTCTTCCATCCGCCCAAAGCGAAATTCAAAATCACAAAAATCTTGAAGGGACCGCCCCTCAACAAAGATTTGCCGGTCCGCTATGAGTTCAAAGAACGTTCTTCGACTGCTGGTGCACCTGCCGGCTGGAAATTCTCAGACGACAAGATGCCTGCCAAAGGCAGCTCCTGGATCATCTTCCTCGAGTGGTGTACTCCTCGCGACGGTATGTTCGATACCTATGAAGGTTCGTTCGGCAGATTGCCCGCCGATGACGAAAACCTGAATAAGGTGTATGCGGAGCTAGAAAAGCACAGCAACCGCTAAACATGCTGAGCAGTTTTTGATTTCAATGAGGAGGTTTTGCAAATGATTTTTCCAGCCCGTCCCCTTATCTTTGGACTAGCGCTGGCGCTCAGCGTCTCGACATTTCTTTTCGGCAATCCGTCACTTGCGCAAAACAGCAAGAAAGTAGAGTGGCATCGTTGCTTGATTCAGATATATAAGTCCAAAAATATGGTGCCGCAAGCCTGCGAAGAGTATGCGGCTCTGGTCAATCTCGATCCCAAGGATGCCCAGATACGATTTGAATATGGAGCCTATCTGCATAAGATGGGCAGAGTCAAAGACGCCATCGTTCAGTATCGCAAGGCTGCCGACTTCAACCCTTCCAACCCTGATTATCAGGGGGCTGTAGGCGATGCCCTCGTATCTCTGAAGGACTACTCGGGTGCCGTTGCCTACTACCAGAAAGCCGGTCCTAAATTTGCCGGCAAGCTGTCCACTACCTCTGCGTATGTCCAGCAGCTCAGGCAAATCAATCAGTACAATGCCGAGATCAAGAAGCGAGCAGCCGAAGACGAATAAGCCGGCATAGAAAAAGCGATGATATTGAGACGGGCAACGAAAACGTTGTCCGTTTCTTTTACTTCAGAATCCTAGGTAGGCGCGGCGCTTTTCTCTGAACTGGACTGGTGGTTGAGAATGATCCGGTTGCGTCCCTGCTTTTTCGCTTCATAAAGACGGGCATCGGCAGTTTGAATCAGCTCGTATATCGATTCGCCGTCCTCAGGATAGCTGGCCATGCCGCCTGAAAAGCTGCATTTGAATTCCTGACCATCATCGCCGGTAAAGACCATTTCTCGAAATTCGGCTAAAACTCTATTGATCGCAGCATGCATGGTCTCTTTGGACTCGCGCCTGAAACCGAGAATAAACTCTTCTCCACCCCAGCGTCCGCGCAAATCTTCTACTCTGAACCGTCGCGCCAGTAGCTGTCCGAGACCTGCTAATACTTTGTCGCCAGCCAGGTGTCCATAGGTGTCGTTGACGTTTTTGAATTTGTCCACGTCAAGCAAGCATATTGTGAATACCGACTTGTTTCTCTGTCCATCCGCCAGCAATTGTGCAAGTTGCTCTGAAAAGGCTCTCCGCAAAAGCAATCCTGTGATCGTATCTTTGTCGGATCTGTCTTTGAGCATGCGGGCTCGATCCAATCTTACTTTCACACGCGTCAGCAATTCTTCGTTGACGACCGGCTTGGGAAGATAATCGTCGCCGCCCGAGCGGAATGCTTCCAATCTGTTTTCCACACCAGTTTGACCGGTAAGAAAAACAATCGGCAAATCCTGCCAGCGCGGAATCTGGCGCAGCATGCGGCAAACCTCGAAGCCGGTTATGCCCGGCATCATTACGTCAAGCAGGAGCAATTCCGGCGGAAAATCTTGCATTACCTCCAAAATTTTATTGGGATCGGTGAGAATCCGCACTATGACGCCTTCGTTGCGCAGGATGAGCGCTATGGTATTGGCGAAGAATTCATCATCGTCCACAAGTAAAATGCGCGGTCTTCCACCTGTACGAATTGCCACCAGGTGCTCGACAGCCTTCTCCAGAGAGTCGGATTCGAGAGGTTTGTCCAGGTACAGTGAAGCGCCTGCATGTGCCGCTTCTACGCGGTCTTTTACAAGTGCATTGCCGGATATGAACGCCAGCGGCAATGTCTCGTATCCAGGTAAATTTCTCAGTTCTCTTGCCAGTTTGAATGACTCGTCCGGAGTCTCGGCATGAACGTTGATCAGTGCTGCATCGAGAGGCAAGATGCAAGCACGGTCCAAAGCCTCTCTGAAGGTCTTGGCACGGACAATTTCGACCAGTCTCTGTTTGCCGAGATCTTCGACAATGTCCAGAAATCCGTCATCCGAATCGACGACAAGAATGCGGGCCATCGACGCCGGAGCTTCCTCACTCTGGCTTTCTTCTTCTTTTGAATTGACTACTGAAGCGACATCCTGTGCTTCTTTCTCTCCGAGAATTTTGGCATCGGCCAATTTGCGATCCACGTCTGCCCATATGGCCATCTGCTCATTGGCAGGCTTTTCATGCATGGTGGCGGCGGCATGTTCGATAAAGAGCATGCATTCGCTTACTTGTCTGAAACCGAGAGAACCGCCTGTGCCTTTTATCTTGTGAGCTTGCGAACGAACTTCAGCAAGCAGTGATGAATCCTCCGGATCTTCTTTCGATTTGTTGATGGCAACAGCCAAATCTTCAAGCTTGGAAGGCAACATGCGCGCGTATTTCGTTACCAGCGCCAAGAACATCGTCTCGAAATCTTTGAGTTTTGCAGACTGAGCATCTTCAGGGCTTAGCTTGCCTTCTAATTGAGCCCCGAAGACAAAGGGAATGACAGGCTTGTTGACTGCCAGTACCACGCCAAGCTCGCGCTCCAGTCTGTCGCGATTGGCATGCAATTCCGGTTGGCTGGCGGCAATGAATGTTACTGGGACTTTATTGCCAGTGGCGCGCAGAGCGGTGAGCCAGTCAAAGCAATTGTCGTCCGGCAGCGGTGAGCCCAGAAGGACCATATCCAGATTCTCGTTCTGGATAACGCCTTTGCCCTCTTTGCCATTCTCAGCCTGGAATACTTTATGACCACGCCCCTCAAGCACAGGCACAATCAGCTTGCAGAAAGATTTGTCCTGTTCGACTAGAAGGATGTTTTTTCCCATGAATGCCGGGTCCTTGCGCGCTTCCCTGACTCAAAGTATACCCAGCTGGGGGCCATCCTCTACAAAACGTCGGATAAGCAAGCCTGAAGTGCTTATCCGACCTGGCTTATGCTTATGGTCAGATTGTTTCGGGCTGGCACACCACGGACTTGTACTTTGACCGGCTGATAAAATCCCCAGGGCTCTCCGGCATAACCGACCGGCGCAATTACAGTTATCTCTGTTGGAGATACACTTACTATCTCGCATTCCAGCGGTCCGACAAAAACAGAAATGTCGGACTGGTTGGCTGAGAAACCTTCCCCGTATATTGTGAACTGGCTGCCCGGCGGCACCCAGCTGGCACTGAGACTGCTCAGATACGGGTAGGAAGAGATGGTTGCGGCAAGCGAACCGGCTTCCATTCCAGCCACTGACACGGTGACTTTAGAATTGGCACTGTCCGCATAGTCCGGCACCTGTACGATTAGCTTGTCCGGCGAAGCGGAGAGACATCTGGCTCTATGCGTGCCGAACATAACGACGTTGGCATCAGGATCGCTCGAAAAATTGCTGCCCAGAATTGTGACTGAGTGCCCTGGGCTGACCTGGGTCGGGCTTAGACTGGTCACTGTCGGTTGATTAGTGGTCAATTTCCAGCTGAAAGTTGAGCCGCGCTGTCCTTCTGCTGTGATCAACAGCTGGTTGCCGCCCCAGGTCAATTCACCTGTCACATCTATGCTCAAACTGCGCTTACCACCAAATTGATTTTCAGCTACGAAATGCATAGTCGGAGAGGCGATTCGCAGCCATTTGAATCCGGGCGCCGTATCCGAGCCATTGTAATAAGTAAGAGTAAGTTGCAGTTTTTCTTGACCCTTCTGCAAATTAATCGTTTCGCTCAGCCTCTGGATCTGATTGTTTGGTGCCACCAGTGGCTGAGATTGTGCCAGTACGACCTCACCTGCCTTTGCCGGCGGTGCCAACCACATAAAAAGCATTAGACAAAAACAGAAAAATGTGAAGCCGGGCAATACTTTTGTTGCGTTTATTGTTTTCACTCTTTTAGCCTTTTCCAATTTGATTTTGCACTTTTTTGAAAATTGCGAACATCGGCTTTTGATATGCCGCTTATCTCTTCGCCGAACTCATCATTGCTTGCCTTTTCGATCGCAAAGTAGTGATAGAGCAGATAGCGAATCATCGACTGCGCCTCGGGCGCAACAGTCAAGTCCAGCTGAGCGCGTTTGAGCTCAGCCTCGTCGATAAAACCGTTTTTGTTGACGTCCAATTTGTCAAAATGGGCAAGGAAAAGCTCTTCAGCATTAGCTGGACCGAGTATATCGGTGAGTGTGCGCAGAAGCTCATTGGCTCTTCTTTCCTCTTCCGGATGGTTGCCTGCGTGCCCGAGGCTTTCCGCCTCTATGGCGAGAGCTTGCTCGATTATCTCTTTTGCTTCGGGCAAGGCATTATGCCTGGCATAAAATCCGGCCAATTGAGTGCGTGTGAGAAACGGCAATGCCAGCAATTCTCTGTAGGCTGCAAGAAGTTCCGGTATCGCTTCTTCCGGCAGATGTTTATTTTGAGGGCTCTCACCGTTGCGCATACGATCGAGGGCGGTATTGAAATCACGTTTGTATTCTTCATGAGGCAGGCTGTCCGCCGCCTGTACAGCGCGCCTATACTCAGACTCCGCTGACTGCAAATCTTTTTTCAGCTCCAACTCTTTGGCTTTATTGGAGTGCACATATGGATTTGGAATATCTTCCACGCCGCCGATTCCTCTTTATTGATTCAGTTCGCCGCAACGGATGACAGGGACAAACTGGTCAATTAGCGCTTGCGCGGATTGGGCCAATTCATCTCGGCGCAAGCGTCGTCAAAACTGGTGCGCATGCGGCTGCAATATTGCAGCGCGATAGATATTTGCTCAATCTTCATCGAGCCGTCACGAAGCAGCGGAACACAAATTACTGCTGCCTCAAATGTCTTATCGTCCAGCTTGTTGGCTGCACCGAGTATTTTCGATATGTCGCCGCCGTGTTTCTTGCGCACTTCATTGGCGGTTTGAATATCGTTGTCGGTTAATACTCCTGCTCGGACCAGCAAGTCGAGCGCATCTTTTACAGACACCATGGTCTGTCCGCCCTGCCCTGCTGCGCCTTGAGGGGCGCCGGACTGACCTGGCGAACCGTCTGCCAATTCCTGCATCGCCACGCTGATGAACTGCTCGATCGTCTTGCCTTTGTTGTGATATCGAGCCAGTACTCGAGCTGCATCGCGAGCAGTCAATTGTTTTTCTTCAACCAGATCTTGCATTCTTATGGCGGCGTCTAATGACTGGCTGTTCAGCAAGCCCGACTCGAGAAGCAAATTGTTGAGAGTCACATCGGAACGTTTTGATATCAGTCCCATGTCGATGGGCATCGGCCCCGGTCCGCTCGGAGCGGGAGGAGGCGGCGGTGCAGGTGCCGGATAACCGGGTTGCGGCGGCGGATATCCCGGCTGAGGCGGCGGGTATCCCGGTTGCATCTGAGGATAGCCGGGAGGTTGCATCTGCGCAGGAGGATATCCCGGTTGCGGGGCTGGATATCCTGGCTGCGGCGGATACCCGGGCGCCGGAGGCATACCGGGATACTGACCGGCGGGAGGCATACCCGGCTGCATGGGATAGCCTGGCTGTGGATAACCGGGCTGCGGAGGTGGTGGCATAGGTGGTGCCATTTGAGGCATAGGCTGCGGCACCGGCGGTGGTGGCGGCGGCGGCGGTGGTGGTGGTGGCTCCGGACGGGGCAGCGGGTCTGGATAGACCGAAGATTGAGCCGGCATGCCGCTGTGTGTACTTCTGGAAAGGCTGTCACTGACTCTCTGCTTCCAGATGTCGTCAGGTTTTTTTACTTCCTCTTGGGCCTGCGCTGCCAGAGCCTCCGGGCTCGGTCTCAATTCTTCCGGGATGAAACCGCCCGATGCAGGCGCTGCGCCACCCTGACTGGTCGACATGATAATCATCTCGAGCACGAAGTCCAGGTCGGAAGGCGGAAATGCCTGGCTGAACAACATTGCGTTGTCACCACCAGCTTCGTCGTACAGAGTCCAGATCGGGAAGTCGACACCTTTTTCCCAGAGAACCATGAGAAGAAAGCTTCGACCAGCATTGGACCACGGCAATTCGATGGTGGTTCCTCGCCGGCGCTCGCACTCGTCGAACATGGTGCGCACCAATTTCATGTTGGGCTGCTGCGGTTCATGCGGCAGCTTCATGTTTTTGGGCGGCTCTTCCTTCTGCTGTGGTTTCGGCTTGAACATCGGAAAATTTCCAAGAACCCTTTACTTAAGTTTAGTACCCCTAGAAGAAGTCTAAGTCTCAAAATAATCGCACACTGGCAGATTAATTGGTTCCCTCGCCATCACTCTTTTGGGTGGCGAAACAGCCATTCGTGCGCCGGTAAGACCGTTTTTCGAGCCGGCAAGAGTGGCAAGACCATTGCCAGTGCTTTGTTACAGGTAATCAGTGCAAAAATTTTTGGGCGATGTAACCTTTAGGATGCAAACGGGTCCTTTATCGGACATCGATGTGATTTATTCTCTTGCGCTTATCAAGGGGACTCGAAATAGCGGGGCAGACCGCTCCAGCAATCGATATAGTCGGTCTGGAGAAGTCCGCCGGTCATGGCAAACTCGGTCGGCGTGTAGCTGAGCGAGCTTTCGAACATGAAAGCCAGAGTGTTTTCCATCTTCTGAGGTTTCAGCTCCACATTCGACGCTTTTTCGAAAGTGGCGGTGTCCGGCCCGTGTGCAGTCATCTGATTGTGAAGGCTGCCGCCGCCTGCTACGAAACCCTCTTCTTTGGCGTCGTAAACACCATGGATAAGTCCCATGTACTCGCTCATGATGTTGCGATGATAGTAGGGAGGACGAAACGTATTTTCGGCCACCATCCAGCGCGGCGGAAAAATGACGAAGTCGACATTGGCAGTGCCGGGCAATTCCGAAGGCGAGGTCAAGACGGTAAATATTGACGGATCGCTATGGTCGAACGTGACAGTGTTGACCGCGTTGAATGTGCTCAAATCGTATTTGTAGGGATAATAATTGCCGTGCCATGCCACCACATCGAGTGGGGAATGATCGAGCTCGGCACTGAAAAGTTTGCCCTGATATTTTGTGAGCAACTTGAGTGGGCGCTCGATATCTTCATAGGATGCTACAGGGGCGAGAAAATCTCTCGAATTCGCCAGTCCATTTGCTCCGATTGGGCCGAGTTCGGGCAATCTCAGCGCCGGTCCGTAATTCTCCAATATGTAACCATCTGCGGTGCCATCAGGCAGATCAACTTTGAATTTTACACCGCGAGGAATTACTGCGATCTCACCGGGCGAAACGGAGATAGTACCAAATTCGGTGCCAAGCATCAGCCTGCCGCCGCGAGGGACAATCAGAAGCTCACCATCGGAATTGTAGAAAAAAGAGTCAGTCATCGACTGATTGGCTGAATACATATGCACAGCCGAACCGCGCACGCTGGCTGAATCTCCATTGCCGGCAATGGTTATGAGTCCTTCGACGAAATTCTTTTTCTCTTTGAGCGGGGGCAGGGGATTCCAGCGCAACTGCTCAGGTGTGATTCCTTTTGAGCAGTTGAATGGACGCCCTTCGATAAGACCGCTATCGTGTGCTTTAAATTTCGAATGCAAAACCGATGGGCGAATTCTGTAAAGCCAACTGCGCTGGTTTTCCTTTCGGGGCGCCGTGAAGGCAGTGCCGCTCAATTGCTCTGCATACAAGCCTAACGGCGCCTTTTGCGGAGAATTTTGTCCAATCGGAAGTGCGCCCGGCTCTGCCTCGGAGCTATGGTGATTGCCGAAGCCGCTCAAATATTGCAAGTCTTGTTTTTTATCGTGCATAACTGCATCTTCAGCTCTTGTGCGAGCTGCTTTTCCTGTAGGGGACAACGTTTTTCTCCAGTTGCGAATTGTCCAAATTTTACTCTTTTACTTTGAGAAAATCGCCCGCGCTTTGGCGTCCATCTTGTCTGCCTCAGCTCCACGCCCGGCGGCTCTCAGCATTTTCGCGTAGTTATCGTAAATGGGAATTAATTCCTGACACGTAGGTCCTTTAACGCGAATCATGAATTCCACAGCTTCCTTGTACATCGGCTCCGCATCTGCGTATTTGCCCTGCTGTCTGTATGCATTTGCAAGTGCAGACTTGCTCTGCGCTATCTTGGGTTCGTTAGGACTCATCGCTTCTGCTTCTTTTATTGCCAGTTTGAATTGAGCTTCAGCATCCAGGGGTTTTCCAGCCGACAGCGCTTGCTGTCCGGCAATGTTATATCGCTCCCAACTCGACATGACTGTCCTCCTCAATGTGGGCAGTAAATTATGAACAAGGTCGCAGCGCACCGCGCCGATCCGTTTTCGTTTCGCCAAGCGAAAAAGTACCCCTTTGACGAGATTAAGGCAAGCTCCAGGCTTCATTAATTTGCTCGTTTTTCGAGGCGATTCATGACATGTGTGCGCGTTTTGCCACTTGATTATTGGTTTTCTATGAGCTTCTCTTACATTTTGTCTTTCCGACGGGCGCTTTCTCTCTAGATTCGCTAGACTTTTGTAAAACTATTCCAGCGTCGAATTGCGATGTTCTGTGAGGTTTCTCACCCGATTTCTATAGGTAAGGCAAAGTGAACGCAAAGCAGAGACGGGCTCTTCTCATCGGCATTGTCGGCTTTATCGCCATCGGGGGCTTTCCGCCCTGGAAAGACACCTCTCCTCCTCCCGCCGGCACACCGCTCGCTTTTGCTCCTATTTCCCTGCCCCCAGTAGTGGCCGGGCATTCTATTGAAATCGACGTGACTCGTCTGGGCATCATGTGGATACTCATGATTGTGGTCACTGCCGCCTCCATATGGCTGGGCAAGGATTCTGAAGGCGTCGCCAAGGACGAAGGCGGCGCTGTGTTCACGGTTGAGCCAATCAAAAGCACTGCCGCTCGCTCTTCATCCGGACCAAAGTCCTCCGGTGCCAAGATTCTGGACAGCATAACTTCAGAGGCGAGAGCCACCGGAGTCAAATCCGGCAATCAAGCCAATGTGCTCAAATTGAAGTTTCCAGACACTGCGGTCGGCGAACTTCTGGCAGAAGCAGAGGATGATCCGGAATACTGGACGCTGGTCAGCGAGGCCAGGGGACGACTGGAAGTACCGAGCGGCAAGAGATTCCAGCTGGAAGTCTCTAATGAGGGCGAGATCTCGCTCGATTTTCTCTCCAGTCTGGGCAACAAAGAAGCGCGCTCATCAATTGTTTCACTGGACCTTAGCGAATCGGCGCTCGACAAAGCTTCGCTCGACTATCTGAAATATCTGCCGGCGCTGGAAGAACTCGATCTGTCCGGGACGGAAATAGGTGACGACGACCTGGAGGAAATTGCCAAGCTCTCTCAACTCAAAAAGCTCTGGCTTGATGACACAAATACTTCAAAGGCTGCAGCAGAGAAGCTTTCCAGCCTGGCCAATTTGAAGAAGTTATCGCTTACCCACCTGGACGGCGCCGACGCCGAAATTAATTCGCTCAAGTTGCGCATCCCCTCCTGTGAAGTTGTTGTCCGGGAGGGCAATACTTAATAATCAGGCTTGTTTGGGATTGTCACAGGGCACTGCATTTTGACCGCAGAGAAAGATAACGATCCGGCAGACGTCGATGAGGGGAAAACAATCTCCTCTGCAGGTAATGCGTCAGCGGCTGAATCCAAAAGTCCTGCCGTCGACCTGAAGAATCTGTCTCCCTCCGATGACGAGCCATCTTCAGCCAATAAGTCGATGAAAGACGAGATGGATGACACGCTCGTCGGCACGACTGTTGTCGGACGCTATGAAATTTTGCAGTGTTTGAGCAAACAACCTTCGAGCTCGCTCTACAAGGCGAGGCATCTGCTCATGGATCGCCCTGTGGCAATCCGTCTTCTTACTGCCACTGATATTCAGAGCCTGAAACGTTTTCAGGTCGAAGCGAAAGTGGCCAGCAGTCTCAATCACCCGAATATCATCACCGTTCTGGATTTCGGTGTTTCGAACGGCAGACCTTATCTGGTCACCGATTATCTCGAAGGAAAAACACTGGCCGATTTGCTCAAACAACATGGCAAACTTCCCTATACGCGTGCTCTCGATATTTTCGCTCAAGTTTGTGATGCGGTCACTTACGCGCACAAACAGGATCTACTTATTCGCTGTTTGAAGCCATCGCAGATTTTTGTCTATGACACGCCTGATTACAGAGACTTTGTCAAAGTCGTTGAATTTGGAATTTCGGAGCGCTTCTTAGAGGACGGTGAGGAAGTTCGCAATCTGGCAAATAAGGCTGTCCTGATTGGCGATCCTCATTACTTGAGCCCCGAGGCAGTCCTTTCGGTCAAGCTTGATGCGAAGAGCGATGTTTTTACTGTCGGCTGCGTTATGTACGAAACACTGGTCGGCAGACCTCCCAATCAGGGAAAATCGGCTCACGAAGTCATGCATCGTCAATTGACCAAGGTACCGCAGGCGGTGCGCGAAGCTTCCGGTGGCACTGATATTCCGGAGGCTGTAGAGCGTGTGGTGATGCGAGCCATCGAGAAAGATCCGGATCAGCGCTACCCGACGATGGAAGCCCTCTGGACAGATATTGAAATTTACAAACACGGTGCCAATCAGCTGAAACTCAGTCAGAAGAAAAAGGATCAGTCGCCGGCCGCCGATCCGGCTCTTACTAAAAAGCGAATCTGGCGCGTGCTCGGCCTTTCGATTTCGCTCTTTCTGGGAGTCGTACTCGGTTTGACGATAGAACCTCTTAAGGAGTCACTCCTGCAAGGACCGCAGAAGAAAGGACCGGAGCGCACATCCTGGCAGGAATTCAACCAGAAAGGCGAAGAAGCGTTTCATCGAGGCGACTATCACGAGGCTGAAGCACTATTCGGCCAAGCGCTCGCAAAGTCGGGAGGTTTTGAGCCAGACGACCCGCGCATAGCAGAAACCTTGAACAATCTCGGTAATCTCTACTTTAACCTCGACCTCTATCCTGAAGCGGAGAATGCCATTAAGCGTGCTCTGGCTATTCGTGAGAAATCCGGAGGTCCTAATGGACTATCTGCTGCCGATAGTTTGAACGACCTGGGCATGATTTATTTGACCGAAGGCAAGACACAAGAAGCCAAAAAGCTTATTCAGCGGGCTCTTTCGATAAGAGAAAATGCGCTCAAGCCTGATGAGCAAGACATTGCCTCGAGCATGCAGGCGATGGCTTCCATCTACCATAAGGAAGGTAAGCTCAAGGATTCGATGGCTGCACTGAAGCGAGCCCTCTATATACGCAAGCGCGCCCTCGGCACCGAACATCTTGATGTTGCTACAACCTATAACAGCCTGGGAATTCAGCATCAGATGGCCGGCGAAAATGCAGAAGCGCGCCAGTGCTATGAACACGCCAAGCAAATCATCGAAGAACTCTACGGCGACGACCACCCGGCAATGGCCGACAGTCTGGTTGGCATCGCCACACTGGATTTCGTTGAAGGCAACACCAATAAGTCGGAGCAGGAATTCAATAAAGCCCTCGAAGTGCGCGAAACAGCCCTTGGTGATGAGAGCTTTCGAGTGGCAGAAGTGCTTTCTTGCCTGGCCATTCTGAAAGAGCAAACAGGCAAATTGAAAGAAGCTGAAGAGCTATTGCGACGTGCCATTGCCATCGACGAACAAGCAGTCGGAGCAGGCAACCCGGAGACTTTGAGAGTGAATAACAATCTCGTGCGTATTCTCAAAAAGCTCGGCAAACGAGATGAGGCACGCCGTCTTGAAAAACGTGTCGTGCAGGGGAAGAAAGCTGCACTGAGCGGCAATTCGAAAAGTGCCGGAAAGTCGGCACCTGCTTCAGTCGTGAAAAGCCAGCTGGCAGAAGAGAGAAATTCCAGCGAAGACTGAGCTTTTCAGCTTTCTCGCACGGTCAAATTGACCACGATCGCATTGCTTGCCGTGACGAGGTTTTGCGGGGTAATGAGAATTTCATTGCCCCACTTGCCGGTGCCTACTCCAAGTAGAGGCTCGTCCATCAATGCTTTATCCAGATATGTTTTCACACCTTCTTTTTGCCAATGAAAAGGCGGTATCGAGCCAATAACATAGCCTGTCAACTC
>CAZBOX010000153.1:0-13640 GCA_964493595.1 uncultured Candidatus Obscuribacterales bacterium
ACCGCCCTTGGAATCGCGTCGCGTACGAACCCAGCCGCAAAGCTTGATTTTCTCACCAATCATTTTTGCATCAAGTGCTTCAACCACTCTTGTGCGTTTCATTGCAAAAACCTCTCTTCGAATTTCCCTTGATTCTTTTCAAATGTGCGCTAAAAATCTGTCTATTTCTTTACGAGAAAATAGACGCCATCTCTTATCGTCAGCAGCACTTTTTCAACGCGTTCGTCCTTGCTGACGAGTTCATTGAACGCGTGAATAGCTTTGGCATTCTCGCTCTGAGGATCCAGAACTTCCCCGCTGTAAAGAACATTGTCTACAAGGATGACGCCGCCCTTCTTGAGCTTGGGCAGAATCGCCTCGTAGTAGTTGCTGTAATTGACCTTATCAGCGTCGATAAAGACCAGATCGAATTCACCGGTCAGCTGTTTAATAGAGTCCAACCCAGGGCCCTTCATGATTTTGATCTTCTTGCCATGTGGGCTGCTCTCGAAATAACGGCTGGCGAAAGCAATCGCCTTCTCATCGATTTCAAGTGTAATAAGCTCGCCGCCTTCAGGCAGTCCTTCCGCCATGGAAAGTGCCGAATAGCCGGTGTACATACCGACTTCAAGGATCCGCCTGGCGCCGGTCACCATTACCATCTGCTTCAAAAAACGTCCTTCGAGGGGTCCGGTGAGCATCTCAGGCATGGGCATAGAGTCTTTGGTCTCTTGCGCCAATTTTTCAAGAAGGTCGCCATGGCACGCGGTCTTCTGACGCGCGTACAGCTCGATCTCCGGCTTCATCAAAGTAAGCATGACAATCTCCTCCGGTCCGCATACGAAGTTATGATTTATACCAAAATCGGCGGCGCGGGAGGGCTTTTATTACTTTCTTCTGCCGTGATTTAAAGAGGGCGACAAGTACGCTCATCTATTTGTCGGCATGCCGGCTGCGCCATGCGATGCATTCGACAGGTCTTTCTTGCGCAGTCGCTTTGCCTAAGACGAATAGGCAATCTCGTAAAATCTTCGTGCATTCAGAAATACTGGGTTTTGGCTTCCAGAATTTGGAACATAATTCAAATGTAGCTGTCTATTTAGGCTTACTTGGGCGCTCGTGGGTGGAGCCCTGTGTAGTTTCTCGATCACGTTCTCAATTCTCTGGTATCACAATAATGCAAAAAAGGACTCTTCCGATCGCCCTCGGAACATTGCTCTGCGCCCTGTTTACCGCAAACTCCGTACAAGCTTCGAGTCTCCCATACAAATATGCAGATCCTCAGGCATTCCAGTCCGTCAGCACGTCCAACTATGTCTCAGACGTAACCGGCATGGGGCGCATTGTCTGGCCGCTCAACAGAATGCCGCTCAAAGTGTACATCGAAGATGGTACCGGAACCCAGGGTTACAGAGACTATTACCCGGACATGATGCGCAAAGCATTCAATGAATGGCAAGAAAAAACCAACGGCAAGGTGAGCTGGCAAGAGGTGTTCTCTCCTCAGGAAGCAAATATCACTTGTACATGGACGGCAGTCGCCAAGCCCAATGGACCAGGCGTCGAGGCGGGCGAGACGAAGAGCACAGTAGGTGTCAATCGTTTCACCGGCGAGCAGGTAATTATGAGTTCTCGAATCTCAGTTCTGACCTCTCTTATGGGTCGCAATTTCAGCGACACCGATACATATAAGACCTGCCTGCATGAAGTCGGACACGCTATCGGTATGGAAGGACACTCGAGCAGCCCCAGCGACATTATGTACGCGGTTCTCAATGATGCTCAGACACCATATCTGAAAGACAGAGACATCAATACGATCTCAGCTTTGTATTCGGATGCGACAAAACATCTGGCGCAAGCTCCCAACTTCCAACCGCGACTTGCCGGTGCGTTCGCGCCCAGCCAATTTCAACAGCAGCGTTTTCAACCACGCCGTTTTCCGGGAGCATTCTCGGGGCGCAATGTAGAAGAACCGCCTGTAGCAGCATTCATTCCTGGAGCGCGACTGCAACGGGTGCCCATTAACTTGAGCAACCTGAGCTACGAACAGCGTGAAGCGCTGCTGCGTGCAATCCAGGATAAGATGCGCCAGGGACGTTTTGTCTATTAAAACGCACTATATGCTAAGTGCGGACAGATTGGCGCGTCGGCGCACTTCTGATTTGACCTGAGCGTTTTCGATATAAGAAATGAGCAGTTCGGAACTTCGCTTGGCGCTTGCAAGTGAGGCGTCCGCCAGTTGTTCGGTACCGACCCAATCACCCGCGCGAAAAACGCCCGGCTCATCGGTTTCCTCAGTCCAGTATCCGGCTAGCTTGCCATCTTTCACTATTAGAAGTTTGTGCACAACAGAAATATTCGGCAAAAAGCGCTTGTAAACGAGCTTGTCTCTCCAGCCCGGCTGAAGAGTGTCCATCATTTCTTCCAGACGCTTCTCGATCTCCGGCGTACCTGTTTCACCGTGCTTCAAGTAGAAAGCTGTATGAATGAGTGCACCATTAGAAGGTGTGAGTCTTGCAGCAGAAGAATGAACCGAATAATAGAGAGGCTCGTCAATTCCAAGCGAGTAGGTCATGTCCGGCCGAGGCAAACTAGAGAGGCAAATATCCAGGCAAGCAGCTCTCACATCGAGAAGCTCATCGCCACCTAAATTAAGCGCAGTATGCCCGGCGGCAACATCTTCCACGGCAAGAAACTTCTTCATCATATTTGGTGGCGCAGCAAGAATAACGCCTGCAAAATTTTCGCTTACCGGACCTCTGATTCTGTCGATAAATGAAACTTTCAGTTCTCCAGTTTCTTTATTTCTGGAAACTTCAGTCACTTCTGTGGCAACAACCAAATTAACCTGCAAATCTTCTGCTCTGCAAACCAGAGCATCAACCATTTGCTCCCATCCTCCGTGCAGATACGAGACACCGCTTGACACAGCTGCCTTGAGTTGATGAAGTCCAGCCCTGGCAGACATCTTGTCTGTATCGCCCGCATAAGTTGAAAGTTGAATAAGAGTTCGCACGAATTTTTTTAGCGCATCGCCGCCAGCACCCAGGATAGGATCTTTTTCTATCCACTGATCAACGGTGAGCGATTCAAATTCTTTCTCGTCGATCGAATTAAGTTTCAACATGAATTTGAACAGTCGAATCTTGTCGCCCAGACCAAATAGATCGGTCTTAAAAATCGCACTTGCCGAGAGCGGCAAGATTGGATTCTTACCTCTATAGAAGGCGACTGCATTCGATATGGGCGGCGGACTGCCAGCTGGCTCTATGCCCAATTCTTTGAGAAAAGGGCGCCCGGGCCCGCCAAGATAAAAAGCATGAGGACCGAAATTTATGTGATAGCCGTCCTTTACCGTCGTTTGAGCGCGGCCGCCTTCGCGCGCAGAGCGCTCGAACAATGTCACCGCCAGACCGTGCCGCGCCAGGTTAACAGCCGCCGAAAGCCCGGACAGACCGCCACCAACTACCGCCACCTTTTTACTTTCCGCCACTTCAGCCATTGTCTTGCCCTCCAGTCCTGGACCGATCAAGCTCGGTTAATTGCGTCGATTTTTAGCCGCTCTTCAGTCCCTGCTAATATGATAGATTCATGGACAATATTTGTCCATGATTTTCCGGATAAAATATATCCATTATGAAGCTAACTCAAGGAATAGAATGGTCAATCCACAGCCTGGCGCTCTTAGGGGCGCTGCCGGAAGGTTTTACCCTTCGCATAGAAAGGATGGCTGAATTCTATGATCTGCCGACCGCCTATTTGAGAAAGCAGCTGCAGGCACTTTCCAGAGCCCAGCTGGTAGAAGCAACCACTGGTCCGGGCGGCGGGTACAAACTGGCTAGACCGGCAGAACAGATCACGCTTCTGGATGTGTACATTGCAATCGAAGGAGACGAACACTGCTTTCGATGCATGGAAATTCGCCAGAACGGACCTTCATCGGTCGACAAGTCAAACTACGGCCGTCCTTGCAATATTGCAGCGGCGATGTACAGAGCTGAAAAGGCTTGGCGAGATGAGCTGGCAAAAGTCACCATTGCCGGTGTCATAAATGATGCGCAAGAACAGATGCCTCCAGAGCAACGGCAGAAAGGGATCGACTGGTTTACCAAGGTTCTCAGCGGGCAATAGAGCCAAATCAAGCTCGATGGAAAAACTGCTCTTCTCTAAGTGCCAGAAGGTGAGCTAAATCGCGGTCGGCATAGCTTCCGCGGATGTTTTCACCTCTTTCTTCTAAGTCTCAGTCAAACTCACCAACAAGAAAGGAAAAACTCTGCTATTCAAACTATCTCTTTGATGATGCAATCACCACAAAAAAATTCGGCACCGACGACGCTGCTCTACTGCAAAATTACGCAAATTTTGAAAGCAGCTGCAAATGTGGCGCGAGCGAAAAGAAAAACAAAATATGGTGTCGGATGATGCTCCGATTGCCTATCCGAAAGCAAGGTCTATCATCTACACAATTTTCTCCGCAACACTGGCGATGATTTGTAGTGAGCTTCTTTATTATGTGCCTGTTCACCGCTATGTTAGCCGCCTGCGTTTTCTTTCCATCCAATATTCAGGAAACATCCGGAAATGCACTCTCTCTGGAATGCATTTGTTGTCGTCAACGTGTTTGCATCACTGACCGCGGTATACCCCGTCGAGCGGATCTTCTTTTAAACCTCATAAATCAGTACAGTTGCTACATCTGGTAAGATTCTCTTTCAGCACATAGACGTGAGAAAGATTATGAATCCCACGCGCGCGGACCTGATCGGTCCTCTCGACATGTTTAAAATCGGCATAGGTCCGAGCAGTTCGCATACTGTCGGTCCAATGATTGCTGCACTTGATTTCAGGAAAAACGTAGTCGATCAGCACATCAAGAAGCTGGGCGGAGCAGCCGGACATACCTTGCACGTGACTGTCGAGCTATTCGGAAGTCTATCGGCAACAGGAAAGGGTCACGCAACTGATGGCGCCGTATGCGCTGGACTGATCGGACTGCATCCTAAAACGGCCGAGCCGGACGCCATATGGGCATCCATGCCAGATCTCGAGTCGGCAGGCGGCATCGAAACAGGCAAAGTCAAAATCAAATTTACGCCGTCCATCGATATTCTCTGGCAGGGTTTCCTGATGGATGGACAGGGTTTGCCCCATCCTAATACCATGCGCTTTCGCTTGTACGATAGCGACAAGCTTATTTCCGAATGCCTGATCCTTTCGGTTGGAGGCGGCTTTATCGAAACGACGGATGAAGCGGGAAAACGCAGACCACCAGAGAAAGAAGAAGCCTTAGCGAGCGTTCCGCACCCCTACAATTCTGCAGCTGAATTTGTTGCCCAGTGCATCAACACAGGGCTCACGCCCTGGCAGATTGTGATTGAGAATCAAGAATCTCTGGGCATGCCAGAGGTTCAACTCAGAAAAAATTTGAATGATGTGCTCGATACTTTTTCCAGATGCATTAATCGCGGATTGAATACCGAAGGAATTTTGCCTGGCGGACTGAATGTGAAACGTCGCGCAAAGGGGCTATATCACCAGCTAACAGAAGGAAGAATGCCGGCATGGTCAGGCAGTGATTTACGGCCATCTGTTTATGCGATGGCCGTCAATGAAGAAAATGCGGCCGGTGGAAAAGTGGTGACGGCACCGACGAACGGCTCATCAGGACTCATTCCTGCTGTGTGGCGCACATTGCAAGAATGCCATAATCTCACGCAAACCGATTTGCAAAACGGTCTCATAGTCGCTTCTGTAATCGGCGCGCTGGTAAAAGTACACGCATCGATAAGCGGTGCCGAAGTTGGCTGCCAGGGCGAAGTCGGCACATCATGCGCGATGGCGGCAGCAGGAGCAGTGGCAATGCTGGGAGGCACTCCGTACCAGATCGAACAAGCAGCCGAGATAGGAATCGAACATCATTTGGGCATGACTTGCGACCCTATAAAAGGTCTGGTGCAGGTTCCATGCATCGAACGAAATGCAATGGGTGCTGTGAAAGCCTTGAACGCAGCGGCTTTGTCTCTGGCATCAGACGGGCACCATTTGATCAGTCTCGACCGTGCTCTCGAGGTAATGAAACAGACTGGTCTGGACATGAATCAGAAATACAAAGAAACGGCCACCGGCGGATTGGCACTAGGCTGAGGCAGACGAGTACGCGCAAAGCGCTGCGCATTGATGAAAACTTTACTTGACAACCTCCAGATTTCCAGGGTACATTGGGTCACCCTGGAGTATTTTCTCCGCCTTCGTTAGCCTGTTAGTCGCATCACTTACTACCTAAGTCTAAAATCAAGTTCCGGTCGGCTTTTGCTGCGCGGAAACTTTTTGGACCGATCCTTAAATGGAGTCCCAAATGAGTTCTTCACTGGGTGATTTCACGCCCGCTGTTGCTTCGTCTAAGGACGAGTCACTGAAGCTAGAAGCGCACACAGACGCCGCCGGCGTCACTACATATCAATTGCGCACACGCGATGCAAAGACTCAAATTGAAACAGAAAAGACGTTCGATAGCGAGCAGCGTCTCATCCGCATTGTCAAACATTCATTCTCCAGTCAGTCGGAAACCGAATTAGATCCTGTAAGCGGCTCAACACTTCGCATTACCGAGCACAACGCATTACCGGATGGAAGTCGATTGACGAAAGCAACCATCTACACGGAGGGCAATCAATCTAGCGAATCTGTTGTCGTAATCTCAGCCGAAGGAGAAGTAATTCGTCGTGTCGAACGGCAGATGGTCGGCATGCACACAGTGTTTCAAGGACAAACAGAATATCAAGGAGGGATGCCGCAAACTACAGTTAATCACTATGTTGATGTCACTAGTGGTCGATTACTTCGGCGTGAGCAGGTTCAATGGCTCGATTCAAAACATCGCTCCGCCACTGAAAATCTCTATTTCGATGAAGCCGGCTATGTGACACGTTTTACTAAGACACTCTTTCATTCCGGAGCAGGTGCTTTTCTGGAGGAGAGCCAAGAATTCTATACTGCTTCGAATAATCTTCAGCGACGAGAACTCTGCGTCTACAATGCCAGGGGAGTGAGGACCTGCTTGGATGTGGTCGAATACGCAGATGACGGCGAGATTACTGAAAGAATGTCTCAATTCTTCGATGAGAATGGAAATCCCATCGGAGGCAATTAAGCGAGTTCAACAAATGAGTACCAAAACCTCATCCCCACTCTTGTCTGCTTACCACACACTGTCCGCATTTACTAAGTCTTTGATCGCACAGGCAATGAACATTGCAAGCATTGCCTGCGCGCCAATGACTCCAGCATATCAACCTGTCCGCATCCCGGTTACGCGTGCGCGATAAGCGCTCCAGAGGCAGATCACAGAAAATCAAATAAGCTCTCGCGCCGCATTACCAATGCGCCGATGATGATGATTCTCGCTTTGCATTTGGTCCAGCACCAAGTGCCGCAAGCTTCTGATGCATGCGGTTTACACTTGTACTGTAGACTTCATAACTGATTCGCTTGCTGTGATCGCGAGAAACCATTGCCTTGTCGAGGGCCGTTATCGCACGTTTATAAAGATCGACAGCCTCTGCCGTCTTTGACTGCCGCAAACTGTCAGCTAGTTTTTCCAGAGACATAACAAGCCCGACGTCTTCAGCGCCGGGAAGCGCTTCTCTCACTTTTAGCGCCTCACGCAAAAGCTCTTGCTCCCTGGGATTTCCTGATTGCAGACCGGAGGCCAATTTCTCCAACGCCTGCGCATATGTAACTGTAGATGCAAGAGGTGTACCCCTGGCGCCGTTGATGAACTTGCCCAGCGTTTCTTCCATTTCGCTTACGCGTCGTGCTGCGATATAGTTGTCTGCCAGAGCCAAATAAAGTTTTGCTGTTTCGAGATCGGCAGCACTCTGACCAGCTTCCTCGCGCTTGTCGATAATTTTCTTGAGCACGCGAGCAGCATTATCGTAGTCTTCACGCGCAGAATAATTGCGAGAAAGCTCGAGATAATCTGTCGCTACTTTCGACTCAAGCGCAGCGGTCTTGTAGGTCGGAGCTTGCTGGAAAGCTGTATTGAAAAGCAGCTCCGCTTTTCCGTTGTCGCCTTTTGCAAGAGCAGACTCGCCCTCTACGAAATATCGACTGAATACGAATTGGGGCGAGTCACCAGAACTCAGTTTTATGCAAGTTAAACCGGCAAGTAATTCGGATTTCTCAATGGTTCCGGCACCAAAGGAAATAATCTGTTTTGAGGTTACGAAAATGTCCGTGTATTTGTCCGGAGACCAGGCGTATCTGACGACCACGCAGGATATTTGAGGATAGGCGTCTATGACCTTTTTGGCGGCCAGGACGCTATCGATGCGCATGACCTCCTCGGTATTCGGCTGATAATTTCCCACCCTCAATATTGCCTGCTTGTCGAGCATTTGGACGTTGAGATTGGTTTGAGGAGTGAAAATCTTCTCTTGAATTATTCTTGCCCGCAAGGTATCGCTGACGTCCGCAAGAGCCTCGCCTGCAGAAGTAAGCAGGAAGAGTGAAGTCAGCGCCATCATTCGAAAACGGGGGGACATAGACCGATTATGCCCAAACCGCTTCCATTTGCTCACGGTTATTGCAGGCGAGTCAAACTTTCTGTAATTCGAACATGCGCTCCAGTGCGTCAGCGAACATTGATGCGGCGCCGGTGGAAAAACAGAAGAAGAGTGACGGCTCGACTAATTCCAGCTCCAGAACCCTTGGCTGTCCTGCCGAATCGCGAACCAGGTCGACTCGCGCATAAAGTGGTCTCTCTTTCAAATAAGCAATGACTCTTTGCGCTACAGCCACTTCTTCCGGATCGGTCGGCACGGATGTTTCGCCGGCATGACCGCCGGGGGCGAGAATTTGAAAGCTTGTTTTGCGAATCGTATGCGAGTACTCTCCGCCTATGAATGCCAGCGCCCTCTCGCCATAGTCATCAACTGATGTAAGGAAAGGCTGGATCATAACGTCGCCGGTGCCGGCCAGTTCATTGGCATGCGCCGTGGCCTCCTTCTTGCCTTGCTCATCGAGGACGAATTTCTTCACTCCATAAGTTGCCAGACCGACGGCTGGCTTGACTATCGCCTTCTGCCACGGAAGGCTGTCGAAAATACCGCCTGCGCTGGCACCCTTTTCGACCCAGTGAGTTTCGACTATAGGCAGACCAGCATCAGCCAGCTCCCTCAAATATGTCTTGTGGCTGCTCCATCTCATCAGGTCGGCAGGGTTGAGAAGTTTCGAGACGCTAGAGACCTTATCCAGCCATGCATAGAACTTGTCTTGCTTCAGATGGTAGTCCCAGGCAGAACGCATAATCGATACATCAAACTTCGACCAGTCGATGGAATCGTCATCCCAGATGCACGTATAACAAGTATGTCCGCGCCTGGTCAGTTCGTCGCGAAGCAGGCAATCGTCCGGATCAAGATCCGGCAGACCGTCGTACGTGATCAGCGAAATATCCATATGCCCCCCAGATTTGCAGCAAGGAGTTTATCAGATCGGGCCTGGTCATTTTTCCAAAGATTAAATGCGATGGGACATCCCCCATTGAGGCTCAGCGCCGGAAAGAATATGATGCGATTCATAACTGTTCCCGCGCCCTTGCTCCCAAATATGGTCGAAAGATCTGATTTTTCTGTTGCAGATTTTGCTCAGGAAAATCTTGTAAAACCAATTATCAATAGTGCTCTCATAGAACCTGAGCGCGCCGTCGCTTCGACTGTCAATAAGCTGGCAGGCTCTCAGCTGTTGCCTGTCTGCGAACTCATCGAAAGCAAAGCGGCCGAATCCACAACGGAAAAAGTTGTGAGAACAGCTTCCTCAACGGTTTCGATGATCGTCCCTTATGTCGTAGCAGGCAAGCTTGCCGCAAAACCACTGGCTGGACTGGGCGGTGCATTGGCTGCAGAAAGTCGCATTGCCCGGGTGGCGACAAGCCCCTATGCAGCACAGATTGTAGGCGCGGCAACTTACGATGCCATGCGAATGCCTCTTGAAGGCGAAACGAGATTTGGCAATGCAGCAAGTGGAACTTTAGCATTCGGTATCTTCGAGACAGGCAACGCACTGGCAGCGCGTTCTCCATACGGTTTGATGATCCGCGGTGCAGCCGGTTTCGTGGGAGCAGCCGGAGCCAGAGCCTTGCACACAGAATTGAGCGAAGGAAAAGAACAGTCTGCCACAGATATTCTGGCAAGCGGCGCAGGCGGAGCGGCATTGAATATGGTGCTGCCTCTCGGACACAGACTGTTCTCACGAGCACAGAGCGAAGTTGCCGTCAGAGCTAGTCATCCGGAGTTGGCGAAATTCACTGCCGGGGTTTCGGCAGCGGAGGAAAGTACGAGCGCAAATCGATATCTAGGCTGGCTGTCGAAAGAAACTGAAGGCTTGGCTGTTAGTGGTCCCGGACGCAAAATTAAAGAAGTGCCGATGCACGGTGATGCAGAGACACCAGCCGTAGATTTCACAGACTTTTCTCGCGGACAGAGAATTATCCTGGTGGACAAACTGTCCAAAAACGCCATCGCACCGATCAATGATGAGAAGGCGGTACAGAATCTGGTAGCAGGCTTTCAGTTGGAGACACGGCGGTGGTCGGCACAACCTCTTGGTGCATTGTCTAGAGAGATTGGCTACTCTATCGATGAAATTAGCAGCCAATTGCATAAAGCCAAGGGCATAAGAACACCGCAAATCGAAGAACTGGAAAGAAAACTGAGCACAAAAATTGAGACTTTGAATGAGGGCTTGTCTGGGCGCGCTGAAGATATTGAGAATGCACTGAACCACTGGGGAGAGACAAAGAATTTACCGCGAGTTGGACTTCTGATTGCTGATACGCCGGGGTTGCAAGCGCAGTGCCTGAAAGGAAAGGGCATCATTCAAATCGGTGCAGATGGAATCACGGGCGACAAGATGTCACCAGAGCTCATCGAAAAAATTGCTCACGAATACTCGCACGTAATTCAAGAAAATAAGTTCTTGCGCATGATGATGGATGAGCAGCATGTTGGGCTGAAACTTGACGCTCAACAAAGCGCCCGGATCAAGGCGGAATATAAGCAGCGTTTCGGAGATGAGCCGACTGACGAATTCATAAATCAAGTAGCCGAACAACGCAGAGGACAGAAATTGTCCCTGCGCGAACGATTGGAAGCCAGGCGAATCGGCTCATCGATTGAAGAATATCTTAGGGAAAAACCATTGATAGCCCGCCCGGCTATAGATGGCATGCTCAGCCAGATGCAGCCTGTCTTGACCGTTCTGGCAGAACAAAATGGCATCGCACGGATGCAAGGATCTTTGGCAAACAGCAGGGGACCTTTGCTCGATGTGATGGCCGGTCGCAAATCTTTAGCTGGGCTGCCTCTCGGCAATGTGGAAGAACGCTTGCGCAATGTCGGACAGATGATCAAGTCCTCTGGCGCCGACGCGTCAACGATTCAAAAAGAGTTGAGCGGAATTGCCGGCGACCTTCAAGGTTATCGCCAGATCTCATACGACCAGTATATGCGTCACGCCTTTGAACAACAGGCATTTGCCAGCGGCTATCTCACGCGCCTATATTTTGAATCCGCTGAACAAGCAGCTTCAAGAACTAGTCGAACACCAAGAGTTACAACACGCTTGGCTGCACAGTTTTGACTCAGGCTAAAACTCGACCTTAGCTCTAAAACTGAGCCACAAAATTCAGACGCGCCCTTGCGAGCGCGCCTGTTCCGTCCCCACGGTGAAACCAATGTTCTATGATGCCCAGCGGGCAATCATAAGGAATAGATTGTGCTTGATTGGGATAGGGCTACCCGGCTTTCGCCAGATTTTTCTTTCGAGAGTACTGCTTACACGACTATGCTTTCAGCACAGGCGGAAGTGGTTTTTTGGGTTGCAAATCTTCTGGTGGCATAAATAGCATCTGTGGTGCTTGCATGGCTGTTACGAAGAGCTTGGCGAGAGCTTGCCCCTCTTTGACTACGCGTTCAATCTCCTGCGGATCGCCGTTGGCTTGCCTGAGGCAAGCGGCATAAAAACCGCGGCCGGTCAGTCCTGTTGCAAGACCAACCTGCATGTCTTCAACGGCTTTGAATAGCGGGCCGAGTTTCTTTTCGCTATCAGTGGACATCTTCATGACATTCTCTGCCGAAGCCGCAAGATCTGGATATTTTTCGAGATCCTTTCTGATTGCTTCTTTACGTTGAGCAGATGTCTTCTCTTCAGTCAACTCAGTCAGGAGGGCACCAACCTTTTCTTGCTCGGCTTCAGGCACCGCAGATGATGCTTTGCCCAAACGCTCCATCGCTTTAGGAAAGTCTTCGGTGAACTTAGCAAGATCCGCACCTACACGCTTGTATTCAGCCTCGGCAGTGCGTCTGCCTTCTGCGGCTTGTTGATCTGCAAGAGAAATAGCTTCCTTCATTTTCGGGAAATGTTTGGGAAGAATTTCCTTAAAGTCCGCATCTGAAAGAGTACCATTCTTGGACTTCCGCTCTTCCAATTCCTTTCTAGCCGCTGCTACAGTTTCGTCCATCAACTTTTGAGCGGGACTGATTTGCGCCCCCTCACCAGGTGCTTGAACTTGAGCCTGGGTGAGAACGAAGTCCCCAGACGCTGCAGCCGTCTTATCAAAATTGGTAGGCATTTTCAGCATTTCGGGATTGAACTCGCCCAATGCTGGTGTAGCTTTTGCGGTTACAAGGCTTTCGCCAACGTCACCTCTGCTCATGGTGAACCTCTGGAATATAGGATGTGACCGGGATAGGCTCAGAATAGACGCATGCCAAGAACATGTCAGCGGTGAAATTACGAATGACTTCGTAAAACCACCAGACTTACCCGACCTGCAGGGTCTCATCCGCCCACTGGTGGACAATACAGTGAACTTGTTCGGCTGCCGATCAGTATTGGCGTTCAGTCCCGTAAACTATAGCGATCGTGTGGCAAGACGAAGGTTGAAATTAGTCTATGGCTGAAAGTCTTATCTTTGGTACGGATTTCAGCGGAGCGAATGCCGTGCCGAATAACACCTGGTTGGCAACGGGCCGAATGAGCGCACTCGGTCTTGAGATTGTCGACGTAAAGAAGGTCGGCTCGCAGGGTCTCAAAGATGAATTGATAAAACACAGAGGAGCAGCAGTTGGAATCGACAGCCCTTTCTCGCTGCCTGTGGAATTCTTGCACTTCATGGCCCGCAAGGAGCAGAGGACGCCTTATCAATCATTTCAGGAAATGGCGCAAGCACTTTTCCACCTGGGACAGCCTGGCTTCATCGAGCTGGTCAAAGAATTTAAGCGCGAGCCAAAACGCGTGACCGACAAATGGAAAGGATCGCTGGCGATCTCCCCACTGCATCGCGGCAACCCTTCAATGGTACAGATGACCTATCAATGTATTCAACTTCTGGCAATGCTTCCAGCCGATCGTTTTTATGCATTGCCATTTCAAGATGAAATAGAAGGAGGCTGCGCTGTTATTGAGGTTTATCCTCGAGATACTTTGCGCTTCTTCGGGCTGAAAGAAAGCGGATACAAATCAAAAGACAAGAAAGATGAACCGCAAGTGACGAGTGTGCGGCACCATATTATTCACTCTTTGATGGAGATTAAGGAGCAACGTGGCCTGACATATCGCAATGTGCCGAAGCTGAACATGAACAAGAACGTGCTCAC